>JAYWCY010000292.1:0-11064 GCA_043780175.1 Chitinophagales bacterium | reverse complement strand
CAAGCATAAACCTTTCCTTTATAACGATTAACCACCGTGGTAATATGTTCTTTTAAACGCTTTAATAAAACGTCTCTACCTACTGCAGTACCATCAGCGTTTTTAAAAATCCAAGGCGGTGTTTGATTATGCCAACAAAGTGTATGACCACGAACTTTCATATGATTTAGAACCGCAAAAGCAACAATAGAATCGGCTTCTCTAAAATTATATCGGTTTTCTTCGGGATGTATGCTACCCATTTTCATGGCGTTCTCTGGTGTGACGCTATTAAAATGCTTTGCTACCAATATGCCCTCATTACCTCTTAATGCATTGTACGAAACAGCTACACCAATAGGGAAATAATTGGTAAAATAATCTTTCAATCCTTTACTGCTATCTATTGCTATATCTGTTTGTAGCTTTTTGGCTGGGCTACAGTTACTATAAGTAATTATAATGGCGAGTATTAAAGAGAACGCAATGATTTTTTTTATCATTTTAAACTATTGAGTTATCGTATTAAAAAATTGATAGCTGTTTAGTCAATACATTAGAACTAGTTCTATTGGGTATATTTGGCTGACCACCACCAACACTAATATTGAGTAAGCCAGTTAATGGTTTCATTATCCCATTGGTATCTGGAACAGAAAGATCATCTATTGAGAGCTGAAAAGACACCATTTTGCTTTCCCCAGCTTTTAAATAGATTCTTTTAAATCCTTTTAATGCTCTAAGGGCTGAATGGATATTTTTATTTTGGTTAGACACATACAACTGTACTACTTCTTGACCATCACGTTTACTGATATTGGTAACTTTTGCAGTGACAGAAACAGGCTTACCTAGGTTTACAGTGGTGGGTATATTTAACTGGCTGTAACTAAAGTTTGAATAACTTAATCCATAACCAAAAGGATATAGAGCCTCTCCTTTAAAATAACGATAAGTCCGGTTAGACATATCATAACTACCAAAGGCAGGTAAATCTTTATCACTTTTATAAAATGTAATAGGTAAGCGCCCCGCGGGATTATAATCACCAAACAATACATCAGCAATAGCAGTACCAGCAGACTGTCCGCCATACCAAGCATTCACAATGGCAGGAATATTTTCTGCTTCCCAAGGCGTGGCTATGGCGCTACCTGTCATCATTACAAACACAACAGGCTTTCCTGTATGTTGTAAGGTTTTCATTAATTCAGTTTGCACTGTTGGTAACAAAATAGATGTTCTATCTCCACCACTAAAACCCGGAAAATCCACCGTCATTTCTTCTCCTTCTAGCTGAGGTGAAATACCGCCCACAAAAATAATTGCGTCCGCATCTTTAACCGTATTGGCTAAAGCATTAAAATCTGTTTTTGCATAATTACCAGCCTTCAGCAATACGTTTGCTTTACCATCACCTTGCCAGTATTCTACCACTAGTTTATAGATACTATCTTTTACTGTTTGCAATTTAAATGTTCTAGCACCCCAACGGTTTCTTTCCCAAGCGTTAATCACTTCTTTATCGTTAACGATGAATTTATATCCATCGTCAGCCGCTATTTCAAAAGTAGTATTGCCAGTGTTAAGTGCAGTAAAATTGGTGGTGTAGCGTGCAGAAAAATTATTGGCTTTAATAGTACCTGCAACAGTTTGTCCTTCTTGCCAAAAATGATCGATGGTTTCTTCTGTTCTTATAATTTCTGGACTACCATTTAGGGATTTGTTGTTAAAATATTCGGCCCTAAAACCTTGCTTGCCTTCGTAAAAACATTGATTGCTAATATTAGCATAAGCTAGTAATGTATCATTGGTAAAGTTGATTGCTTTAATGTATTGCACATCTACATTGCTACCTAGCTTATCCTTGATACCTTTTACCACAGTAACTATTTCACTAGGTGTGCCATTATAATTTCCCAATACAGCAATGGCATTATCAGCATTAGGCCCAATGATGGCTATTTTTTTAATATTCTTGTTCAGTGGCAATGTATTCATATCATTCTTCAACAACACAATACTTTGTCTTGCCATTTTAAGCGAAAGTGCTTTGTGTTCTGGTGATTCTAAAACATCTTTTTTTACTTGTGCATACTTTACCATACTTGTTGGGTCAAACATGCCAAGCCTAAACCTAATGGCAAATAATCTTTTTAAAGAAACGTCTAGTTGTTCTTCTTTTACTGTACCATTCTTCACGGCATCTATCAAAGTTTTATACACGGTATTACCACATTCTACATCGGTACCATGTATTAATGCATCCACAGCTGCGGCGGTAGCATCTGAATGTGTTTTATGATATCTAAAAAAATCGTCTATTGCCCAACAATCGCTGGTAACATAGCCTGTAAATTTCCATTGCTTACGCAAAATATCGTTCATCAGCAAATCGTTGCCACAACAAGGTTGCGTGTTTACTGCATTATAAGCACACATTACACCAGCCACTTTTGCATTTACAATTAACTCCTTAAATGCAGGTAAATAAGTATCCCACAAATCATAAGTTGAAGGATTGAAATTATCTGCATGACGAGAAGGTTCTGGACCACTGTGCACCGCAAAATGCTTAGCACAAGCGGCGGCTTTTAAATAAGTAGGATCATCACCTTGAAGCCCCTTAACAAACGATGAGGCGAGCCTTGCAGTAAGATAAGGATCCTCACCATAGGTTTCCTGTCCTCTTCCCCATCTTGGATCGCGAAAAATATTGATATTTGGTGTCCAATATGTGAGGCCTAAATAGCGTTCATTGGTTCTGCCAGAAGCAACAGCAATATTGTAGATAGCTCGACCTTCTGTGGCAGAATAGTCTGCCATTGTGTACAGGGAACTCGTATCCCAAGTGGCAGCCATAGCAATTGCCTGAGGAAAAACGGTGGTTTTAAAAGGGGTTCTTGCCACTCCATGTAATGTTTCATTCCACCAGTCGTACGCCAAGATACCAAGCCTTGGTACTGCTGGTGTTGCATTTAGCATTTGGGCAACTTTTTCCTCCAAAGTCAAGCGACTGATCACATCATTTACCCTTTGCTCTAAGGGCAACTTATAATTCCAAAATGGCAATGATTGATAGTCTTGCGCAGTTACAGAAAACGAGGCAAGTACCAATGCAATAAAACAGATTTGTTTCATGGTATTTTATTTTACGTAACCAGCTTTTGAATATCTATTAAACATCGTTGCGTCGCACACTTCAAAGTTCATTTCTTTACTAAACTTTTTTAGAACCACAACGACATTACTGCTAAACAATTCACAACGTTATGTTGCTTTGTTTCGATGTGTGTTTTTGGTTCAATGCACGCTTTGATAAAAGCCACGGTATTTAACTACAGTTGCAGTGTGCAACGCAACTACAGCTCAATTAAGCATCAAAAGTTCATCAACAAAAATTATTTAAAAGCAGTAACAGTTTGAATTGTACCATCTGAATTAAACTTCAATTCAGTCATTTTCACATTGCGTAAATGTGTTTTACCACTCAACTGGATATCATGATAAAACAAGTACCATTTACCTTTTACTTCTACAATAGATTGATGATTAGTCCAACCTTGTACAGGATTTAATACAATACCTTTGTAAGTGAAAGGGCCGTAAGGATTATTACCAATAGCATAGTTGATAAAATGTGTATCGCCAGTAGAATAGGTGAAATAATATTTGCCATCTTTTTTAAACATCCAAGAAGCTTCGAAGAAACGTTTAGTATTATCTTTCTCTGTAAATAAATGACCGTTTTCATCTATTATTTTTACATCTTTCACTGGCTCTGCAAACTGTTTCATATCCTTTGAAAGTTTAGCTACTCGTGGTAGTACAGCCAATTCTGTGGCCTTTCTATTACCCAGTGTTGAATCATATATTGTGTTGCTTGCCCAGCGCTGCAATTGGCCGCCCCAAATACCACCGAAATACATATAGAAATCACCATTATCATCTTTAAACACACATGGGTCAATGCTATAACTGCCTTTAATAGCTTCGTTTTCAGCCACAAAAGGACCAGTTGGTTTGTTACTAGTGGCTACGCCAATTTGAAAAATATTTTGTTTGTTCTTTACAGGAAAGTAGAGATAATATTTACCATCTTTTAAAGCACAATCTGGTGCCCACAATTGCCTGCCAGCCCAAGGTATATTTTTGATATCCAATGCCACCCCATTATCACTCACCTTACCACCAATAGAATCCATTGAAAGGACATGAAAATCCATCATATTAAAATGGCTACCCAAATCATCTTCTGGAATACCTGTAGCAGTATCATGTGAAGGGTAAATATAAATTTTACCATCAAATACATGTGCAGATGGATCGGCAGTATAAATATTGGTCACTAAAGGCTGCGACAAGTATTTATTTTTAGAAGAATCCTTAGCAGTTGTTGCTTTACTTTCTTTTACTGGCTGCGTATTACAAGCAATCACAGAAAAAGAGATAACGGCTGTAAGTAATAATTGGGTTGTCTTCATTGTTGGCAATATTTATGGTTTATTTATGGTTTATAAATAGTTTCTGATGGGCCTAAATAACTTGGTTCTAACGCGCCATAGTGTAGTACCAGCTTTTGTAAAACAATACCTACATCTAATAACCAGTAATTAATGGTATGTTTTCCTGCCATTAAAATAGTATGATTGGAGGTTATAATAATGCAATTATCGGCTACCCATTTTTGCCAAGTATTTCTATTTTGCTCCTCTTTATTTAAAGTAATTACCTGTGGCTTTTCATCATCTATAGAAACGGCAAACGTCAATCCTGTAGTAGTATTAAGGAAGTTTAGGGTTGGCGAAAAATATAGGTTAAGTTTTGCCTCACCTTTACTATATGTATAGAAATCATACTCTAGATGCGGTGAACCGCTTGTAATAGCCTGCTGAGAATGCGTTACAGGAAAAGTAGTTACACCGTCGCCATCACGACCAATAGCTGTTATCGTTTGCCATTGAATATAATTGCTACCAATAGCTTTTGTAAAATGTGCAGCTTGCAATGAGGCATAACTGTTCAGTTCATAAAAAACAGGGCTTTTACTATTTTTTGGAATAGCAGATTTCGCAGATTTAGATAGATTTTTTTTCTCTACATTTTGTAATAATGATGAATCCTTTGAAACATAGTTTACCTCTGGCATAATCTGTTTATTAGGTTGCTGCCAATAAGTATAACCGATGTGAGTTTGGCTCATCATGCCATTCCATTTACCATTATTTAGTTGATGGTATTCCAGTGTGATTAATGAGTCGTTCGTATATAGTTGCTTCACTTTATCTGCATAGACATTGGCTATAGCTAGCTTTTTATTGAACGCATCTTTATTTAGAGCAACATAATAGTACATGTTATTTAAGTTGGCACACGCTTTTATCGGATGCAACACTAGCTGAAAAAAAGCATCATGATAAATAACAGGTAGTTTTTTCTCAATAGCTTCTGCCTTTGATAATATTTTATTGTAATTTTTTACTATTTCTGGCCATTCTGTCAATAAATTATAAGAGTTAGCGTCTACTAATTCTGGTTTTCTTCTTGCATTGTACTGGGTATATTTGTTCAGTAACTCGCCAATTTCTTTGCCAAAACCTTTACCAAACTGTTCAGCAGCCCATGTGGTATGGTAATGACTGAAATTGTCAGCAGTATATTTTGTGGGATTCCATGCATAATCGAGAAAGAAAGAAATTGGTAATTCCATTGGCTTAATATCACCAACATTTACAATCCAAATTTGCCTTACCTGATATTCCCATGCAAGGTGCATTTGCTCCCATATTCTTGCAATACTATTTGTATTTAACCATTTATAATTTCTAGGACCACCTACATAATCAAAATGATAATAAATTCCATAGCCGCCCTTACGTGGTTGTTCATCAAGTTTAGGCAGCTTTCTTATATTGCCATAATTATCATCACATAATAGTAATGTTATATCGTCTGGCACACGCATTCCTTTATCATAATAATCTTGCACTTCTTTGTACAATGCCCAAAGTTGGGGTGTTGCGCTTGCTGGTTTTTTAGTAACATCTTCAATGATACTTCGTTGATTTTTTACAATGCGTTCTAATAAAGCCGTGGCAGTTCCCTCAGTCATTGGCGCGTCGCCATCACCACGCATACCAACTGTTATAATACTTTCATGCTGACCCATATTTTCAATTCCCTTTCGCCAGAAACTATTTAAAATAGTATCATTTTGTTCATAATTCCATTGTCCCTTACCATAGCGTTTCCATTCTTGCTGTGCCCGCAGCATTGGCTCATGGTGGCTTGTACCCATCACTATACCATAGTCATTAGCCGCAATATTATTGTATTTATCATCATCATTAAATGCATTGCCCCACATAGCAGGCCACAAATAATTTGCTTTTAAACGAAGCAATAATTCAAACACTTTTTCATAAAACTGGTGGTTAAATCCACCAAATTTTTCTTTGGTCCAACTACTTAATGCAGGCGCTTCATCATTAATAAAAATACCTCGGTATTTTACTTTAGGCGCATCATTAATATTGATAGATGTATTGATATAAATGTTTGAGGTCTTTTTCACTGGTACATCTGCCCACCAATTCCAAGGTGATACACCTAATTGTTTTGTCAATTCCATCACCCCATAAGCAGTACCCCGCCTATCGCTACCTACAATCAATAAGTTTGAAGACCTTATCATTTGAATTTTGTAAGCTTCCCACTTGGCATCTATAGATTGAATCGAAATAGCATGTTCGGTAATCAGTTGTTTGATATAAGCTGACTTCTCAACGCTACCAATGATTATCAAATTATGCTTATTTTTACTAATCTGATATGTAATTGATGGCTTATTACCAGTAAGCATTTCTATATCATATTGTAATAATATAACAGATTTCACAACTAAAGGAAAATCTAAAGTATCTACATAAATAGTTGCTTTGGCTAAATTAAATGGCGTAATTGTTTTAGATACTAACTGCGACATGATTGAAATGAAGCTGGTACACGCAATAAATATTAATATTATTTTTTTATTCATCAGATAAAAAATAGTCTATTTATTTAAGATATTATTAGTTTGCCAATCTTTAATGTGTTCAGCTACATCAAGCATTGGTGCAATCCAAATATTCTTGCCATTTTGCTTTAGGTATTGCAAAAAAATACGGTGTTCATTTACTTCCACATTTAATCCATTGCCACCACCCACACCATGAAAAAGTATTACCAACAATGAATTGGTTTCTACAGCTTTCTTTACTCAAGCTATCATTTGCGATGCTGTATTATTATTTACCATATAACAATCAACATTGTACAAGTCAACTTTATCAATTGTATGCATCTTATTTCTTACCGCTCTCGCCGCAACAAAGTCTTTTTTCATTGGTATGATAAAAGTGGAATCACGAATTGTCATATCGCCACAAGTAAAGGCAAATATCCTTTTCGTTTTACCATCTAAAGCTTGAAGAAAAAGATTCGTCATTCGCGTTTCATCAACCATTCTTTTTACAGTATAATTGTTGAGCTTATAATCTAGGGGCACAAATTCTCTACCTGCTTTATCTGCCACACATGGATGAAACAATGTGTGGTTTCCCAATTTATATCCTTTATTTGTCAATTGTTTCCAATCGTTTAACCTAGCTTGCATTGAGCTCGAAAAAGCTGTTACATAAAAAGTTGCCTTTAACCCCAAAGAGTCCAACACTGGTACTGCATTATCTAATTGCTGATCAATTGCATCGTCATATGTTAGTACCACAGCACATTTTTTACCATGCCAAGGTACTGTCGTTTGCGAATTACAATCGGTTGCAAATATAGCGATAAGAGACAACATAAAGAATAATCTTAAAATTTTCATGGCTTTTATTTTTTAGAAGAGAGATTAAAAACTAGCATTTCCAATATACGAAAACCAGTTGTAGTAAGCCTTTGAATTGCTTGGAAAGCTTAAAGAGGTTGCATACATACCAAAAATACACCCAACAAAACCACCTGCATTTTTTGTACTTAAGAAAGTGGCATCTACAGAACCTATGTTCCCCCATTTTTTATTATCAGCCGAGTAGTCACAATGATATAAAGCACCATTTTGGGCAATTTTTAGAAACAGTTTGGCGTCGTTAGTTTTTAAATTTTTTGATGCTAGTAAAGTCATCTCACCGTTCGCTTTACTGGCTTTATACAATTGTATTACTGGCTTTTCTGCTTCAAGAGATTTGCATAAGTAATAGAAATTATTTTCGCTTTGAAATATTGTAAGGCCGGCTTTTTCATTATCAGATATTGGCAAAAAATCTAGCGCAACAGTGGCAGTATAATTGTTGTGCTGTTGCCTAAAACCAATGAAAGAAGGATTGCCGGTACCACTAACCGTTTCTGGCTGCAACCTTATTGCCAAAATACCCTTTTGAGGGTTGATATTGTACCACTTATCAGTAATTGTTCTTAAAAAAACAGCACGCTTATCTAATATTGGCTCTTTAAAATCAATCTTATAACTAAAATTACCACTAAAAAGAGATGGCTTTAGTTTACCAAGTTTTGGTAGCGGCAAAGGATATTCATATTTTACCAATTGGGTATCGGAAGTAATTAATGGCCAGCCATCATGTGTCCATGTTATTGGTGCCATAAATGTCTATCTACCAATATTAAAATGATTATCGTAATAAGGCCTACATGCAAGAAAAACGGCATACCATTTACCATCTGGCGTACTTACTAAATCTGCATGACCAGTAGTAGTAATAGGAAACGGCCTGTTAGGATTTAGATGACGTTGTGTTAAAATTGGATTTTTATGATAAGATTCAAACGGTCCATTTACATTTTTCGATCTAAAAATAACTTCAGAATGATTATCACCTGTACCACCTTCTGCACACATTAAATAATACCAATTATTTATTTGATACAAGTTCGGTCCTTCAATCCACACGGGGTGTTTAGAAGTATCAGTACCACCATTTACAAGCAGTATTTCTTCGCCAATGGTTTTGAGGTTTTTATAATCAAAGGCTTTCATACGTATTGATCTGTGGCCCTCCCAAAGTGTTTTTTATTGGGTGGATCACTATTATACACAACAATAGTTTTGTCGTTATCATCAAAGAATAATGCAGGATCAATACCAGTTACATCTTTTAAATACGTTGGTTCGCTTCATGGGCCTGCTGGATTTTTGGCTGAAATTACAAAATTTCCACCTTTATCAATATGGGTACAAATAATATAATAAGTGCCATTGAGGTAACTGATAGTAGGTGCAAAAAGCCCTCTTGAAACACCTGCCTCAACTGTGTTTAACTGGCTTGACCTATCCATTACATGACCAATTAGTTCCCAGTTTACCAAATCTTTACTATGAAAAATGGGTAATCCTGGAAAATAAACAAATGAAGAATTAACAATATAATAATCATTGCCTACCCTACAAATACTTGGGTCGGGATAATACCCAGATAAAATTGGGTTTTTATAGGTCGTCTGCGCTAACCCAACCAAAATAGAACAAAAAAATAGCAGCGCTAGTAACAATTGTTTGAATAAACATTTCATCGCAAGTATTTTCTTGTTTTCTAACATTATTTTAACCCACTATGCAACTCTGTAAAGCTAACTTTATTAACGCCTTACCTATCACTTATTTGTTACAATTACCAGCATTAATACTTGCACTTGTATGTTTAAATGGCATTGTCCTGATTAAGTTTTACAAAGCATGCGACACCAAATAGTGTCAACACAATTTAGTATAAAAATATTAAAAATAAAATTTGCCGATTAGCACAATCGATTTCACCTTTTGTGTTTCACTACGCCTTGTTACAACTCCACCATCGCTTTTATAACTCCAGTTTTAGGGTCAAGCCAACTAGCGAAATTTGTTTTTACATCGTTAAATGCAACACGGTGTGTGATATAATTAGTTGGGTTTACCAAGCCATTTTTCATAGAATCTACTACATGGTCAAAGTCAACACTGGTGGCATTACGGCTACTCATTAGTGTGGCTTCACGCTTATGAAACTCTGGGTGACTGAATACAATGTCATTTTTTTGCAAGCCAATTAACACAAACCTAGCACCGTGTGCCATATATTGAAACGCATTGTTAATAGCTTTCAAATTGCCTGTACAATCAATTACTACGGTAGGCATATCACCATTTGTGATGGCTTTCAATTGCTCTAAAACATTAGGGGCTAAGGCGTTGATAGTATGTTCAACTCCCAACTTATCTTTACAAAACTGTAAACGTTGGTCGTTAATATCTAGTGCAATTACTTTAGCACCAGCAATACGGGCAAATTCCATAGTACCCAATCCAATAGGGCCAGCACCAAGCACCAATACAAATTCGCCCTCGCTTACCGCCGCCCTGCACACACCATGTGCACCAATGGCTAGGGGTTCTACCAAGGCCAGTTCATCAAAATTTAAACCCTGCCCATGAATAAGTGTATAAGTTGGTACGGCTACAAATTCTTGCATACCACCATTTATATGTACACCAAATACATTTATGTTGGCGCAACAATTGGGCTTGCCCTTTCTGCAAGCAATACATTTACCACAATAAAAATAGGGGCTAATGGTAACAGCTTCTCCCACTGCGAAACCACTATCTGCCTGTGTTTGCACTATTTCTGCAGCAAGTTCATGACCTAAAATTCTAGGGTAGTTGAAGAAGGGTTGTGTGCCTTCGTAAGCATGTAAATCTGTACCACAAATACCGATACGTTTTATTGCAAGTAAAGTATAATTGTCTGGCAATTCGGGCAAATCAATATCAGCATATTCGAATTTGCCAGGTGCTTTACATATTAGAGCATTCATATTGTTTAATATTTTAAAATTAACCCATTATCGAAATAATATTCTCTTCAAGTAAGCCTGCCTGTGCCATTGCTTGCCAAAAAGCAAGAGGTATTTGTTTAGTTGCCATATCTAAATTTGCCTTGACTTTCTCTGGCTTAGTAGTACTTAACGCTACACTAGTAACGCCTGCGATGTTAAAGCCAAAATTAAAACAAGCTTCTGCTGGCTGAACATTAAACTGGTTGCACACTG
>JAYWCY010000291.1:0-3004 GCA_043780175.1 Chitinophagales bacterium | reverse complement strand
CTTGACCAATACACCCACTTGGCATTTGTATATGTAATAACGCGGTGATAGTGGCTGCAATATCAGTCATATAAGTTTCTTTGTTTGTGTGACCATGTTTTACGCCCCAACCGTAAAATACCATCGGTATATGGCTATCGTAAGGTGCCCATAAACCATGCGTTGTACCTGTTTTGCCACCATCTATATAGCCAGATTTTAAGATGATTTGAATATCACCACTACGACTAGGGAAGTAGCCATTTGTAAGCATCGTTTTCATTTTAGCGGGCAATGGTGTTGCCATCATATTGTTTATTTCAAATACTTGTGAAACAGCTTCTTGAGTTTGTAAATATCTAATAATGGTTTTGCTTATAGCAGCCTCATCTACTTTGGCAGAATCAATAGCTGGATGGTTTAAATGGACTTGATAGTTAAGCATACCAACAACTAATTTATCTATACCAAACTTCTCTTTTAACAAGCTATTCAATTGTTTTTGTGCGTCTATTTCGTTAAAAGTACCACCTGGTAATTTATTTTCTTTCATAAAGGCTGGTATATGTGCCACTCCATGATCAGCAGATAAGAACACAGTATAATTGCCTTTACCCATTTTTATATCTAAATAAGTTAAAAAATCACCTAAATCTTTATCTAAGCGCAGGTAAGTATCTTCTGTTTCTATAGAATTAGGGCCAAAGCTGTGACCAACATAATCGGTTGATGATAAACTCACACAAAGCATATCTGTTTCCGAGCCTTTCCCAAGTTGCTCATTATCTAAAGCAGTTTTAGCCATTTCAAAAGTCATACTGTTGCCAAAAGGGGTAGTGGCTATATTGCTATAGGTTTTACCAGCGTACTGCTTTAAACTGTATGGAAACCCCTTCTGATCTGAACCAAAAGGTTTGTTTTCGTACTCTTTTTCATCAGCAGTGCTTTGTGAGTAGGTATTTATTGGGTATAACGTATTCCAGCCGCCAGTATAATATGTATCAACTACTTTTTTAGCATTAAAATCGGCGGCCCATTTTGGCAAGTCGTTCATATAGTAGGTACTTGTAATCCAATTGCCACTGTTGACATCGTACCAATATGCTGCTGAAGCGCTGTGGCCTGCTGGTAAAATAGAACCTCTATCTTTTAAAGCCACACCAATTACTTTGCTGCGAAAGTTACTGGCTAGTCTTATTTCGTCGCCAATGGTAGTAACCAACATATTACGAGGACTTTGTTTACCATTAATGCCATCTGGGGCACCTACTGTTTTTACAGTTTTATCTTCACTACAATACACGCTACGTTGTTCCGCTTTATCAAACCAATTATTGCCAACAATACCATCAATTGCAGGTACAGAACCTGTGTAAATACTGGTATGACCTGCAGCTGTAACTGTGGGTGTGTAAGGGATAAACGCATTTTCGCAAGTAAAGCCTTCACCTAATAAACGCTTAAAACCATTGTTAGAATACCGGGCAGAATAGCGATAGAGAAAGTCCCACCGCATTTGATCGACTACAATACCAACTATTAATTTAGGTTTTGTAGTTTCTGGTTTCTGATTGGATGATTTGACATTTTGCGTAAATGCTGTATTAACCAGTAATGCCGCAATTACTGTAAAGCGAGTATATTTCATACATGTTAAGTTGTGTTACAAATGTAATTGTTGGCTATAAGTAAATGGGTTATAAAATGATGAACTAACAAGCGTTAATAATTAGATTGGGATAAATAGCCGATAACCTTAAATTTGCAAACTTTGGTTAGTTGAGCCACAAAGACAAAACGACACAAAGTATCACAACGTTGTGAATTGTAATATCGCTGATTCGTTGTGGTTAGAATTAAAATCTTAAATCAGAAATACAACATGGCAGACATTTTTGAGAAGTTAGTAAAAAATTACGGGCCTATAGGTATGCACCGTGAAAGAGCACATGGTTATTTTGCGTTTCCTAAATTGGAAGGCGAAATTGGTAGTAGAATGAAGTTTCGTGGTCAGGAAATGATTGTATGGAGCTTGAATAATTACTTAGGGTTGGCTAATCACCCAGAGATTAGAAAAATTGATGCGGATGCTGCCAAAGAATTTGGTTTGGCTAGTCCAATGGGTGCAAGAATGATGAGTGGTAATACAAGTTACCATGAAAGATTGGAAGCCGAATTGGCTGCATTTGAAAGTAAAGAAGACGCCATTTTATTGAATTTTGGTTACCAAGGTATTATGAGCACTATTGACGCTGTTTGTGGTCGTCATGATGTGATTGTGTACGATGCTGAAAGTCATGCTTGTATTATTGATGGTTTGCGCTTGCATCCAGGTCACCGTTATGTGTACAAGCATAACGAGTTAGATGATTTGGAAAAGCAGCTAGAACGTGCAACTATATTGATAGATAAACAAAAAGCTGGTGGTATTTTAGTTATTACCGAGGGGGTTTTTGGTATGGCTGGTGATCAAGGTAAACTAAAAGAAATTATTGACCTTAAACCCAAATACGATTTTAGATTATTAGTTGATGATGCACATGGTTTTGGTACGTTAGGTAAAACTGGTGCTGGTGCAGGTGAAGAACAGGATTGCCAAGATGGTATTGATTTGTACTTCTCAACATTTGCAAAATCGATGGCTTCTATTGGTGCATTTTTAGCTGGGCCAAGAATTATTATAGATTATATCCGTTACAATATTCGCAGTCAAATATTTGCTAAAAGTTTACCAATGCCAATAGTAATTGGTAATTTGAAGCGTTTAGATATGTTGCGTACGATGCCGGAATTGAAAGATAAATTGTGGAGCAATGCATTGAAACTACAAACAGGCTTAAAAGAACGTGGTTTTGATATTGGTAACACCAACACACCAGTAACGCCTGTGTACATGAAAGGCGGTGTAGAAGAAGCTACTGCGATGTGTATGGATTTACGGGAAAACTACAAAGTGTTTGCATCTATTGTGGTGTATCCTGTAATACCAAAAGGGCACATTATTTACCGTTTAATTCCATCGGCT
>JAYWCY010000290.1:0-3014 GCA_043780175.1 Chitinophagales bacterium | reverse complement strand
CCCTGATGTTAAAACCCCCAAATGGATTGGTACCAGAAAAAAGATGGTTGTAACTACTGAAATGATAGTAAGTGTAATTGATGCAACAATTGCCCACTTTGGAAATATCTTTGGGCTAAACCAATACAAAGAAATAGCTGAAAATAGCAATAACACCGCTGGCACATAACAAACTAACATCATTTGCCTGTTAAAAATGTTCATTACAGGTTGTATGCTTTGCTGAATTTTATCAAATGAATTATAGTCTGAATAATGAACGAACATTATTACACCGAAATAATAAAAACACAAAATAAAGTATATCATTATTGCCCACAAGGTCTTAATTTGATTGCCATTTGACGCGTATCTATTTACCATTATTGTTTTTATTTTTAATTGTTTTTATTAAAATTTAATTTCTGTTAATGTATGTTTTAAACCATCTAACGAAACTGTAAAATGTTCGTAGGCTTGCAGCAATATCGGGGCAATAATTATGTAAGCACAAGCAATTAACCCTATATAAAAAAGGTCAATCAGTATGCAAAAGCCAACAGGTTGTAAGGCATTATTTAGCATTGCTCTATTATTTTCAATCGCTTTCATATAAAATTTATTTTAAAATTTTCTTGAATTCTACTCAATTATTGTTTAATCATAGCTGCTATCTCAGCCTCAGTTAGCTTTTTTGTACCTTGTCCTGCGACAAAATACCATTTGCCATTTTGCTTAATGTAGGTTTCTGTGCGTACAACCGTAATTGCCATATCACCTTTTGGTGTATCAAAAACAACATCAACCACCACATTTTTCACGGCAGCATTGCCATTGTAAACCCGTAAAACGTAAGTGCCTGGCACAGGCTTCACAGACTTAAATTTTGCCCCATTTTCTGCAAATCCCTGTTTCCATTGCTCAAAGCCATAGCTCACTCTTCCTTCTGGGCCTACAGCAATCATGTCATCGTTCAAAAACTGAGTGCTATCCATTCTACTGCTTACCAACTCAATTTCTTTACGGTCTTTAGAGTAATTACTGGTGTTATACTTGCCTGTAGGTGCAACTTGTGCCACACCTTTTTGGTGTATTGCCATTAATATGACAGCAATTGCAAACATGGTTTTCATAAGTGATTTATTATTTTTCATTTTATTTTTTTTATAATTGATTGATAAAGTTTTATAACATTTAGTTTTTTTTCTCAAGTGCTTTTTGCATAGATGCTTCTAGTTCCGCATCGGTACGTACTTCGGTGCCTTGCCCAAATACTACATGCCATTTACCTTTTTCTTTTATGTAGGTGGTGCTGCGTATCACTTTTACATGCAAATCGCCTTTTGGTGATGAGAACACAACGTTGTACACTACATTATTTAAAGCGGCATTACCGTTATACACCCTTAATATCTCCGTGCCTTCTACCGGTGCAACTGATTTAAATTTCAATCCGTATTTACCAAAAGATTTGTCTTCCGCAGCTTTCCCGTAATACACCCTGCCTTCTGCCCCAACAGAAATATAATCGTCGTTTAAATATTTACTACTATCTCGTATAGCATTAAGTAAGGCAATTTCTCTCCGGTCTTTAAGGTAATTGGTGGTATTGTACTTACCAGCAGGAGGAACTTGTGCATTAGTAATGGTTGCTATAAAGCAAATACTTATTGCGGCTACCAAAATCATTTTTAGGCTACATTGTTGTTTCATGTCGTTTTGTTTTTGATAGTGTAAAACTCAATCTATAAACGCAGGTTATAAAGCAGCTAATGGTCAATAGCTAGTTTTATGAGTAAGCAGCATATTTGCTTGGTGAAAGGTTATTTGGATATTTTCTATTACCGTTCCCTCAAAAAAATGGCTGTTCACCAAAAGCTTTGGGCAATGCAAATAGGTTTGGCTATTTTTAAAAATATACCAGCCAATTATGCAGCGGATATTATTTATTACAAGTTTTTTTATAATAATAATTGGTAAATGTGCCGCTCAGGATACCATTGTATTTAACGGTCAACCCAAGCTGAGCAAGGGTTTGGACATTGCTGACCATTGTTTGTTTTACGAAGAAGTCAGTAATAATCCACTGAGTTTTGAAGAAGCTAAACAACAAGTATTTGTACCATACAAAAAGGAATTACGAGAACAGCGTTTCACCAACAGACCATTGGTTATTCAATGGCTTAAATTTACTATCCACAATACGTCAATCACCGACACTGTAGATTTACATATTAGTACCATACATTATTTTACACGTTTATATACAACTAATAAATTAATAGGTCGCAGCGGTGCTTACGAACCCAAGAAAGCAAATTTAAAAAACGAAAACGAAGCTTTCACCCGTGGCAGATTACCCATCATTGTTCCACCAAATACTACCATTACTTACTGGTTTAGGTCAGAGGATTTGCAAAATCAGTTAACACCGCCACAAATAATATTAGAAACCATTTTAAATGGTTTAAGCGAAGAAGTAAAAAGCGTTTTTGCAGCCCGTTACCTTTTTTTGTTAATGGCAGCCATGACGGGTTGTTTCTTTTTTATTGGTGTGTATGCACTATTACAATATTTTTTATATAATGATAAAGCCTTTATTTGGTATATCGCTTACACTATTGCCGCCTTTTTCTCTGCCTTGCATTGGATGGATATTCGGCTGGGCATGGCTTTATTTTCACCTTTAATGCATGATATTATATTTTCTGTATTTTTATTTGTAGTGCCCATTTTGTACAGTTTTTTTATTGGCAGTATGTTGCAATTACCTGTTTATTTAAAAAAAGGCTGGCTATTGGTTAAAATATTAATGGGTATCTGCATTGTTCAAATGATGCTACAATTTTTAGAAGTGCGGTTTGGCTGGTTTCCTTTTAACCCAAATCATTATGGCATTTTTATATTACCGCTACCTATTTTACTACTCAATATTGTATTGTTAGTGCTTACAGCAAAAAGTAAAAATCCTGTGAAATGGTTTCTGTTCACGGGCATATTAAGTCTAATATTATTGTGGTGCCTACCGCTACTTC
>JAYWCY010000289.1:0-4522 GCA_043780175.1 Chitinophagales bacterium | reverse complement strand
TCACCATTCAAAACACGGCTGGTAGAATAGGGCAGGCTGTGGCTTTGCATGTAGAAGGCGATAGATGTATGATTAAAGATTGCAAGCTATTGGGCAATCAAGATACCTTGTATGCAGCTACTGAAAACAGTCGTCAGTATTATACTGACTGTTACATAGAGGGCACGACCGATTTTATTTTTGGCGAAGCCACTTGCGTGTTTGAAAACTGCACTATTAAAAGCCTTACCAACTCATTTATTACTGCTGCTTCTACAAGACCCAATCACCAATTTGGCTACGTATTTTTTAATTGTAAACTGATTGCAGATACCGCTGCTAAAAAAGTGTACCTCGGCAGACCTTGGCGCCCTAATGCCAAAGTCGTATTTATTAATACCGAAATGGGTAGCCATATTTTAAAAGAAGGCTGGGAAAACTGGCGGAATCCTGAGAATGAAAAGACGGTTTTATATGCAGAATATCAATCTACAGGTGCTGGCGCCAATGCAGAAGGGAGGGTAAAATGGAGCAAGCAATTGAGTAAAAAAGAAATGAAGAAATATACTTTAACAAATATTTTTAGAGGTACTGTTATGTGGATACCTGTATGGCAACGTTTGCGTAAATAAACATCTACATTAAACCCCGTTAGTTAATTAGTAGTTAGCATTGCCTTTTATTTTACAAAAAAACGATTTTAGCTTTATGAAATGTAGTTTTTTACCTGTTTTAGCACTGTCAGTTCTTCTACAGCTTACAACCAGTAGCGCTGTAAATGCACAAGTTAAATTGTTGCCCGTACCTGTACCAACATTTAAGAAAGATACTTTTAATATTATAAAATTTGGTGCAAAAGCTGATGGTGTTTTCTTAAACACAACATCTATTAATAATGCCATTACTGCTTGTAGTAAAAAAGGTGGTGGTGTGGTATTAATACCTAATGGTTTTTGGCTCACTGGTCCTGTGGTTTTACAAAGCAATGTCAACCTATCTCTTAGTAAAAATGCGTTGCTGCAATTTACAGCTGATAAAACACAATACACTTTGCAAGAAAGCTTTTGGGAAGGCGTGGCAGCAGCGAGAAATCAATCACCTATTTCTGCGGTTAATGCTACCAATATTGCCATTACAGGCACAGGCATTATCGACGGTAATGGGGATACTTGGCGTGCTGTAAAAAAAGATAAGCTCACCGACAATCAATGGAAAAAATTACTTGCAAGTGGTGGTGTACTATCTGAAGATAAAAAAACATGGTATCCATCTGCATCTTCATTTAAAGGCGCTGCAATAAAAGATGCTGGCGTTTTGCAAGGCGGTAAAAAAGCGAAAGATTTTGAAGATATTAAAGATTTTTTACGTCCTAATTTATTGGTATTTACGAGTTGCAAAAATGTGTTACTAGATGGCGTTACGTTTCAAAACTCGCCTGCCTGGAATTTGCACCCTTTAATGTGCGAAAACTTAACTATGCGAAATATATATGCTAAAAATCCTTGGTATGCACAAAATGGTGATGGTATAGATATTGAAAGTTGTAAAAATGTATTGCTAGAGAATAGCACTTTTGATGTGGGTGACGATGGTATTTGTATTAAGAGCGGTAAAGATGAAGAAGGGCGTAAACGTGGCATGCCTACAGAAAATGTAACTGTAAGGAATTGTGTAGTCTACCATGCGCATGGTGGCTTTGTAATAGGTAGCGAAATGAGTGGTGGTGCCAGGAATATTAATGTAACTAATTGCACATTTATAGGAACTGATATAGGCTTACGTTTTAAAACTACAAGAGGTAGAGGTGGTGTGGTTGAGAATATTTACTGTGAGAATATTAATATGAAAGACATTGCTGGTGAAGCTATTTTGTTTGACATGTATTATATGGCCAAAGATCCAGTGCCTTTGGCCGGTGAAGTAAGAGATGCACCTAAAGTTGAGTTGCTACCGGTTACTGAAGCAACACCACAATTTAAAAATTTCTTAGTAAAAAACATTGTGTGTGATGGTGCTGAAAAAGCGGTGTTTATTAGAGGATTGCCTGAGATGAGTATTAAAAATATTACCATGGAAAATATGGTGATAAAGGCTAAAAAAGGTATTATTTGTGAAGAAGCAAACGGTGTTTCTTTTAAAAATGTGCAAATATTAGCAACAGATACGAAGCCATTAGTAAGTATTTTAAATGGTCAAAATATCAGTTTTGATAAATTGATGTATACTGTAAATGCTGAATTATTATTTGGGTTAAAAGGTGAGAATACGAAGAACGTAATCGTTACAAATACCGATCCATCTAAAGCGAAGGCGAAAGCTGAATTTACTGCTGGCGCTGCAGAAAAAGCATTGTCAATTAAGTAGTGAGCTTGTTTTAACCACAAAGAAATGTTGCGTCTTAGTGTTCATCGCGTTTCGTACTTTGTGATCAAATTAGTAGCTTCTGTCATGTTAGATGATAAAAGTATCTGAACGTACAAGTGAGTGACACAACGAAGTTTAATAGAAAATAAAAAGCTGGTTAACAAAAATGAAAAAACTATTTATTATCGGTATTGCTTGTATCTCTTTAAAAGCATCGGCTCAAGAAGGGTATAGTGCTAAGGTGGCTAAAACTGCCATGACAATTTGGGCAGACACAAGTGCTACCAGCCCGAATCATTTACCCCAAAAATGGAGCTACGATATTGGTGTAGTTTTAAAAGGTATTGAAGGTTTATGGTTGCAAACTGCCGACAAGAAATACTTTGATTACATGCAAAAATGTATGGATTTTTTTGTGGATGATAAAGGTGTCATTAGAACATATAAACAAGAAGATCACAATATTGATAATGTGCTATGTGGTAGAATTTTATTAACGCTATTTAAAGTAACTGGTAAGGATAAATATTACAAAGCAGCAGCCACATTGCGTGAGCAATTAAATACACAACCTCGTACAAAAGAAGGGGGCTTTTGGCACAAGAAAATTTATACCAATCAAATGTGGCTAGATGGCTTGTATATGGGTGAGCCATTTTATGCGGAATGGTCTACAACTTTTGGTGATACGGCTGCATACAATGATATTGTTAATCAGTTTGTGTGGATG
Source organism: Chitinophagales bacterium (assembly GCA_043780175.1). Classification (GTDB taxonomy): domain Bacteria; phylum Bacteroidota; class Bacteroidia; order Chitinophagales; family Chitinophagaceae; genus Parasediminibacterium. The sequence goes on along the minus strand of JAYWCY010000289.1, from coordinate 1,449 downwards.
GAGAAACATAGCAGAGATACCAAAACAGGGTTACTATATCATGGTTGGGATGAGCGCAAAGAACAGCAGTGGGCTAATAAAGTAACAGGTACTTCGCCCAATTTTTGGGCAAGAGCAATGGGTTGGTATGGGAATGCGTTGGTAGATGTTATAGAACAAATGCCAGAGACGTACAAAAAAAGAGACTCGCTTGTAAATATTTTGAAACGCTTTGCCACTGCTGTACAAAAAGTACAGGATGCAAAATCTGGCTTGTGGTATGATATACTAGATAAACCAACGGGCAAAGGCAATTACTTAGAAGCATCTGCAAGCGCTATGTTCGTATATGCGCTGGCAAAAGGGGTACGCTTGGGTGTATTACCAATCTCTAATTTAACCGTTTCTAAAAAAGGGTATGATGGTATTTTAAAAACATTTATAGAAACAGATGCTAACGGACAAACTAACTTGAAAGGTACAGTAAGTGTAAGTGGCCTTGGTGGCAAGCCTTATAGAGATGGTAGTTACGACTATTATCTAAGCGAGAAAGTAGTTGTTAACGATCCAAAAGGTGTTGGTGCTTTTATTCAAGCTGCCAACGAAATGGAAGCAATTCCTGCCTTATCAGTGGGTAAAGGCAAAACCGTAACGCTTGACCATTACTTCAACAGCGAATTAAAAAAAGATATTACTGGCGTAGAGAAACCTTTTCACTATGTGTGGGAAGAAATGGATAATAATGGCTTCTCTTTATTGGGCCATGTATTTAATAGTTATGGTGTAAAAACAGAAACTTTATTTACAGCGCCAACAGCTACAAATCTAAAAAAATCTGATATCTATTTAATTGTTGATGCAGATAATCTGGCAGATAATCCAAAGCCTAATTATGTAACTGAAAAAGATGCACAAGCTGTATATAATTGGGTAAAAGCGGGCGGTGTATTGATTTTGCTGCATAACGATAAACCCAATGCAGAGTTTGAGCACTTTAATATTTTAACTGAAAAGTTTGGTATTCATTTTAATGAAGACAGTCGCAATCACGTAACGGGTGCGCAGTTTGAAATGGGAGCCTTTAATTTTTTAGCAAACCAGCCTTTGTTTGCCACAGCTAGAAAAGTATACCTAAAAGAAATTAGTACTTTAAAATTATCTCCGCCAGCTACCAGTATTTTTAATGACAAAGGAGATATCATAATGGCTGTGAGTAAAGTTGGGGCAGGCGCTGTATTTGCAGTAGGCGATCCTTGGGTGTACAACGAATATACAGATGGCAGAAAATTGCCTAGTGATTTTGACAACTTTAAAGCCGCTAATGATTTGGTAAAATGGGCAATTGAGCAAACTAAGAAAAAAGCAAGTAAGTAATATTTAATGAAGCGTAATAGAAACATAATATTCATTGGGTTAATGGCAGTTATGCTACTAACAAACAGCGGCGTTCAGTCACAAGATTTGGTAGCA
>JAYWCY010000288.1:0-4703 GCA_043780175.1 Chitinophagales bacterium | reverse complement strand
TTACCAAGTATTACACCTATGGCATTTGAACCTTGTACCAATTGATTGGTAATATCAAAAGGCACATACAAGCTATATTTTTCATAAGTTGACCATCCTGGATCTAAAAAATGATCGCTTACTTTATTACCATTTAAACGCATTTCGAATTGCCCCAAACCACAGACAAAAGCAGTTGCACTTTTAATTGGCTTTTTTATGATAATTTCTTTTCGAAACTGTGGTGAAATACTTCTTAATGCTACCACTTTTACAGCAGAATCTATACTAGGATATTTGGCTTCATTAAAAACATCCATCGTTATCCATTTTGCATCGCTCCAATCTTTTACCGCTAATAATCCCATTTGCCAAAAGGCCATACTGCTCCAATCAGAAGCAATGTTTTGCTGATTCCAAACTTTTACTTTCCAGTAATATTTTTTAGCAGCTAATAATGGCAAGCCTTTGTATATAAACTGTATAGATTGGTTGGTAATTACCTTTTTACTATCCCAAACATTACCTCGATTTTGTTGTAATTTTTCTTTGCTATCTGCTACTAAAATTTGGCATGCAGTCTGCTTAGTATTGGCAATAGATGATTGTATAATCCAACTTAATCTTGGCTGTAAAGTTTCAATACCTAAAGGGTTTGAATTATACTCACAGGTAAGTTTTGCTACAGACAAATGTATTTGGCTAAAGCCAAATACACCATTCAGTAATACACAAAAAAGTAGGACACAATTTTTCATCTTCTTTATAACTAAAATTTACCCTTTAAGTCGCTCAACTTGTTCTATACCATTAGCAGCTTTTACTGGTATTGGTTTTTTATCTATATCAATAGTCACGTTATTATATTTCCACCCTTTGGTAAACTCAAGTACACCAAGTATGGTAGCTTGAATGCTACAGTTGGTAAATACAAAGTTTTCTAGCAGCGATTTCTCGTAACCAGTACCCACAAAAGCTGTTGTTGCATTGGTAACTTTTACATTTTGGATATAAATATTTTTGGCATGTGGTATACCTTTTTCTACTGGTGTTACTTTATGCAACATGGCTTTCCAATGTGCCGGTATTGAATCGTATATATAACCTTTTGGCAATTCAGAATAGCTGTAGGCAGGATACCAGTTTAAGTTAAATTGGTAGGCGTTGTTTACCGAATCCATTACTGTATTTTGAAAATAGATATCATCAATAGTTCCGCCTCTTGTAAAAGCTGATTTGATACGTAAGCCATTATCTGTATGACTTGCTTTTAAATCGGTTGCTAAGATGTGCCGAATACCGCCAGATGTTTCACTACCCAATGTTACCAACCCTGCACCACGACGAGCTAAACACTTTCTAATAACAACATATTCTGTAGGGCGATTCACACGTAATCCATCCCAATCTCTACCAGCTTTTAGGCAAAAATTGTCATCATTGCAATCAATATCACAGTTCTGTATTAGTACCCAACTTGACGAGTCTACATCAATTCCATCTGTACTTGGACCACTACCATCTTCGTTATTTTTTATAATAATGCCATCAACTGTTAAGCGGGTAGCGTATAATAACTGAACTGTCCAAAATCCTGCATTTTTAAAGGTCAATCCAGATAAAGTTATATCAGTTGAATTTTGAACTAAAAAGGTTCTTACACGCTTAGCATCATAGTCAACAATCCAACGTAAGCCTTTGGTATCATAATCTTTACGCATTAACCAATATTTATCCCAGCAAAATTTACCTCTTGCATTTACAATGCCTTTACCTGTAACAGCTGCATTTTTAACACCAATAATATTAATTAATGCGGCAGGCCATTTCATTTCTATACCAGCGATTCTTGTATCGATTTCAGGGTAATCATCAAAGTTTTGAGAACCTATAATGGTAACGTTTGAATCAATACGTAAGTGTACATTATTTTTTAAAAAAATAGAGCCGCTAGCATAAATACCCGCCTTAAAAGCTACAATACCACCGCCCTGTTTGGCGCAGGCATCAATTGCCTTTTGAATGGAAGCAGAGTTAACAGTTGTACCATCGTTCACCGCACCAAAATCATTCACTAAAAATATTTTTTTACTACTTGGGAAAGTAGTTGCTCCAACTTTTTTAACCCACCCTAACTGATTGTTTGTTTGTGCAAATAGTTGATTGGATAAAATTGTTATCAATCCTAAAAAGAGATATGGAATTATTTTTTTCTGCATACTATTTATTAAGTTTCATATTGGAAGAATTAATACTATTTATGGGTAAATTATTAGCTGCTTGAATGGTTACATTATTAAATATCCAGCCATTAGCAAATGCGATGTCACCGGCTGTGTTTCCATTAATACTTATATTGGAAAATTGGAAATTATCTAAAGTAGATTGTTGTAGCCCTGCTGCATTAATTACCTTTTTAACACCCACTGCTGTAATGTTTGAGATAAAAACATCTTTAAAATGAGGGATACCTTTTTCTGAAGGTTCAACCCTATGTAACATCGTTTTCCAATGGCTTGGAATACTATCATAATGATATTCCTTTGGCAAGGTTGAGTAACTATAAGTAGGATTCCAATTCATGGTAAATTGAAACGCAGTTGACACACTATCCAACTGTATATCTGTGAAATGAATATCCTCGATTAAACCACCTCTTGTGGTTGCTGATTTTATCTGAAAGCCATTACCAGTTCCTTTTCCAATAAGGTTAGTAGCTAAGACATGCCTAATACCGCCAGAAGTTTCGCTGCCAAGTGTTAATAAGCCGCCTCCTTTTCTTGCAATACAGTTTTTAATTACTACATATTCAGTTGGCTTATTTACCCGTAAACCATCCCAATCACGACCAGCTTTTAAACAAAAATCATCATCATTACAATCGATATCGCAGTTTTGAATTAGTACCCATGTTGAAGAATCCACATCTATCCCATCTGTACTTGGACCTTTACCATCTTCGTTATTTCTAACCACTATCCCATCCACTGTAATATGGTTGGAGTAGAGCAATTGTACCGTCCAAAAGCCTGCATTTTTAAAAGTTATTCCAGACACTTGAATATCAGACGAATTTTGAACAAGCAAAGTCCTTACTCGTTTTGCATCGTAGTCTACAATCCAGCGTAAGCCTTTAGCCTCATAATCTTTACGCATGGCCCAGTATTTATCCCAGCAAAATTTACCTCTTGCGTTAACAATACCTTTACCTAAAATAGCAGCATTCTTAGTTTCAATAATATTAATTAATGCCGCTGGCCATTTCATTTCAATACCAGCAATTCTAGTATCAATTTCTGGATAGTCTTCAAAATTTTGTGATCCTAAAATAATAACATCCTTATCAATAAATAACTGAACATTATTTTTTAAAAAAATAGCACCAGTAACATAAATGCCAGGTTTAAAAGTAACCATACCCCCACCATTTTTAGCACATATATCAATCGCTTTTTGTATGGCTACAGTACTGATCGTTGTACCATCATTGATAGCGCCAAAATCATTCACATTAACTATTTTTTTTGAAATTGGTGAGAGTGTAGCGCCAACTTTTGCAACCCAATCCATTGTTTTTTTTTCTTGGGCCGAGACCGATAGAGATAAAATAAATGCAAAGCAACTTACTACTATTGGCATAGCAGAAGAAGCAAGTTGATTTTTAAATAATTTAGAGCACAGCATAGCAAACAATCTTTACAAGAATGGGAAAGTAAATTAGTATCTCCTAGTAGCCATCCTGCTGCATCCTGTGACTTAGCGTAAAGGTGAAGACAATCCTTTGGTAAGTGTTTTAAATTCGGCTTGTGTTACAGTAAAAATTGTACCATGTCGTAAGCCTTTTGGTATAGAAATTTTGTCTGACACATCTATCCAATTCTGTAAATCACTTGAACTTATTGCACCATATTTATGATCTCTGTATTTATCAAAATATACAAGCCATTTATCCGCTACCTTAACAGCTGTAGGCCCTTCTGCCCAATAATTACCAGTAATTGGGGGTGTTGGTTTTCCATACCCGCCAATAAGTCTTTTACTGTAGGCAATATGTAGATTTTTTTGTGGTACTGGGTTCTTCGTTTCATCTTTTAAAAACATCACATATTGCTTACCTATTTTTTGAATGGTGGCATCTATCACATTAAAACCTTGATTGTATAATAATTTTGTGGCACTATATGTTTTAAAATCTTTTGTAGTTACATAATAAATTCGGTGATTATTATCGCCACTACTATCACTTTCAGGAAAGCGACCCGGTATAGTTGTAGCCCAATAAATCATATATCCATCTTCCTTATCGTTATAAAAAATTTCAGGTGCCCAACAGTTTTTTGCAGTTGGCTCATGCATCATCACAGGAATATCTTGTTGTTCGCTCCAATGAATTAAATCAGAAGAGCTAGCATAACCAATACCACGCTCTTTCCAACTCAGTGTCCAAACCATATGAAATCTGCCATCAACACCTTTGATAATACAAGGATCACGCATCAATTTATCATTACCAACTAGCGGCTTTAAGAAACTACTATCATTATTTAAAGCCTGCCATTTATAGCCATCGTTACTGTAAGCCAAATGCAGGCCATCTTGCCCATTATTTTTAAAATAAGAGAAGAGATATACTTTTTTATCGCCAACTTCTTGGGCTGATGCTATTACTACTATTGAGAAAAAAAATAATACTGCTACAACTTTATTCATGGTATTGCCAAATT
>JAYWCY010000287.1:0-4885 GCA_043780175.1 Chitinophagales bacterium | reverse complement strand
TCACAAATGCTACCAATGGACAAGCTAATTCAAACCTTCTTGCAATGAGCATTTCTTTAGATCACCATATTAGCGATGGTCCAATGTTGGGTCATCTTGTTACGGATTTTTTTGATCAGGTTGAAAATTTTAGATTGTAATTATGTCAGTAGCAATTAATAAAAAAGAACCAAATCAAATTCCATGGTATAAAATACCTATTCATTTTTTTGCGATGCTTGGCAATCCCCTAAAAGCAATTAATAATATTTTACATATTTATGGCGATATCATTGCCTTTAAGGTGGGAGGTATGCGTAGTATTATATTTTTAAATCATCCAGATTATATAAAACATATATTAAAAGATAATTTAGAAAACTATTCTCGTGGTAGGGCATTTGAACAATCATCTACAGGCATGGTGGAAATGTTAGGTAATGGTATTTTTGTAGCAGATGGTGCCGATTGGGAATTTCAACACAAAATACTTAAAACATTATTTACACCTACCGCTATACAGCAAACGCTGCCATTGTTAAATCAAGAAATAGAGTTTTTGGTAAAGCAATGGCAAAATGGTTTGCCAGAAAAGAATTCGGTACTTATTGAATACGAAATTCATTTATTGATGCTTCGTATCATGCTTCGTAGTCATGTTTGTAAGGATTATCCCTTTGATTTTCTAAAAATATTTGAAACCTATAACAAAAGAATTGAGGCTTCAAGTTGGAACAGTACTATTACGACAGAAACAAAGGTTTTTTTTACAAAATTAGTAGGTGTTAAGTACAAATATAAAAAGCACCAAAGACAAATTGAGGAGTTAAACAGGTTTGCCGATGCATTAATTGATGAGCTTTTAGAGCACAAATTTGAGCCTTCTGGTCTGTTTAAACTGATGCTAAGAGAATATGAAGCTGGAAACATTACTGTTAAAGATATACGAGATCAGCTCTTTAATTTTTTACTAGCAGGATTTGAAACAACTGCAACAGCCATTTCTTGGTTGTTATATAATATTGCGGCACAACCAGATTTACAAAAAAAATTACAAAGTGAACTGGCTCAAAAAGACCTTACAGATGAGGTCACCACTTTGCAATTAGCCATTAAAGAATCGTTACGTTTATACGCACCCGTTTGGACTTCTGCAAGAGTAGCTTTGGCAGATGATGTAATAGGTAATTATATCATCAAGGCTAAAAGTATTGTTGTACTCAATTCTTTTGCGCTACATCGGCATAAATCCTTTTGGCCATCTGGTGAGAATTTCGATATTACCAATTTTGAGAAAGATAATTTTAAAGGTAAAACGTTTGCTTATATACCGTACAGTCAAGGCAAACGAATTTGTCTCGGTATGGCTTTGGCAGATTATCAAATTCAAACAATCACCACGGCTTTATTAAAAGCTTTTGATTTTGCAATCACTTCTAACAAGAAGCCAGAAATTAAAGCAAGTATTATTATAAAGGCTAACCCCCCTTTAAAGTTAAAAATTACGACAGCAACGGCACAATAATTAATTTAATACATTGAGCTTTTTACCAACTTTTATAAAAGCTGTTATCGCTTTGTCTAAATGGTTTTGAGTATGTGCTGCACTTAATTGTACCCTAATACGAGCCAATCCTTTTGCAACTACAGGAAAAAAGAAACCAATAACATAAATATTTTCTTCTAGCAAGGCTGCAGCAAAGTCTTGCGCAACGGTTGCTTCATACAACATAATTGGTACAATAGGATGGTCGCCAGGCTTTATATCGAAACCTGCTGCGGTCATTTTTTCTCTAAAATATTTGGTGTTGAACTCAAGTTTATCCCTTAGTTCTGTTGTCTCCGTAAGCATATCTAGTACGGCAATAGAGGCGCCTACAATACTCGGTGCAAGTGTGTTTGAGAATAAATAGGGTCTTGAACGCTGGCGCAAAATTTCAATAATTTCTTTTTTGCCAGATGTAAAACCACCACTGGCGCCACCAAGGGCCTTGCCGAGTGTACCTGTAATAATATCAATTCTGCCCATTACATTTCTGTACTCGTGTGTGCCACGGCCTGTCTTTCCTAAAAACCCCGATGAGTGACATTCATCTATCATTACGATAGCGTCATATTTATCTGCTAAGTCACAAATTTTATCAAGTTGGGCAATGGTTCCATCCATACTAAAGCTGCCATCAGTTACAATTATTCTACTACGTAATTGTGCTGAAGCTTGAAGCTTCAACTCTAAATCTTCCATATTATTATGCTCGTAACGATAGCGCTGTGCTTTGCATAAACGCACACCATCTATAATGCTTGCATGGTTCAATGCATCGCTAATGATGGCATCTTCTTCATTAAATAGTGGCTCAAAAACACCACCATTTGCATCAAAGGCAGCAGCATATAAAATGGTATCTTCTGTGCCTAAAAAGGTGGCTATTTTTTGTTCTAATTCTTTATGAATGTCTTGCGTACCGCAAATGAATCGTACACTGCTCATGCCATAACCATGTGTGTCTATAGCTTTGTGTGCCGCCTCAATTACTTTGGGATGTGATGATAATCCAAGATAATTATTGGCACAGAAGTTTAAAACTGGTTTTCCATTTACAATAATTTCTGCTCCTTGCTCACTTGTTATAATACGTTCTTTTTTAAATAAGCCCGCATTTTCTATTCCTGCTAATTCTTCTGTTATTCTAGCTGCAAACTTTTTATTCATGATATTACAATTTAGACATGTAAATTTATTATTGATATATTTATCCTTTGTACCGTTTAGCAAATTATTAGCTAGCTAAATTTAAGTTTTCTCTAGTTTTTAGTTACTCTTATTGTATTTTCGCCGCCCGTCATTTTCAATAGGTGAGTTGTCCGAGTGGTTGAAGGAGCACGCCTGGAAAGTGTGTATACGGGAAACTGTATCAAGAGTTCGAATCTCTTACTCACCGCAAAGAGTCCAAATTTTGGGCTCTTTTGCATTAACTATTTATTTACAGCCGACATTTTTACATTACCAGTTCTTTTTAAAACTCCCCAATGTTGGAGCTCGCCTTTTATAGCTCGTTTAAATGAGCGAAATAGTACCACCATCATTAGCCACCTATAAATAATTCTTTGTGGTATTAACCAAATTAATTTTACAGGATTTTCTTTATCAAATAAAAAGGACATTGCTGCGATAGTTGCATCTACAATTGTAAATACAATATAATAAAACCCAATTTGTCTTGCATTATCAGTAAATAATCCAAATATCATCAATATATCTGCAAGGGGTGTAAAAAAGGGAACAATATATTTAAATAATAATATATCTGGCATTGCAATAAATCCTAGTGATTTATGGTTAATATTCAACATTAAATCTCTATGTTTATAAAAGGTCTGCATTACGCCAAAGCTCCAGCGATACCGTTGTTTCATAAATTGTTTTACGGTTTCAGGTGCTTCCGTATAGGCAATCGCTCTAGGTTCATTTGCTACTATATAACCTGCCCTTATAATTCTAATAGTTAAGTCACAATCTTCAGCAAGTGTATCAGTTGTAAATCCACCAGCAGTAATAATAGCTTGTTTTCTAAATGCGCCTATTGCACCTGGCACAACAGTAATGGCATTTGCATAAGCAAAGCCTTTTCTATCAAAATTCTGACTGGTAATATATTCTATGCTTTGCCATTTGGTAAGCACATTTACTTCGTTACCGACTTTTACAATACCAGCAACAGCACCAATTTGTTTCTTGTTTTCTTCTTCTTTTACAAAAAAGTTTTCCAGTAGGCGTCTTACAGCATCTGATGATAATTTTGTATCTGCATCTATACACACAACAAATTCCGCTTTTGTTTTTTCAATGCCAATATTTAGCGCGGAAGCTTTACCTCCATTATGTTTTGTATATAATTTTATAAGAGGATGATTGCTAAAAACATCTGTAACTTTTTGCCAGGTTCCATCTTTACTACCATCGTCTATAAATACAATATCAAAATTTGGGTAATCACATTTTAGTAAATTATTTAATGAGTCTATAACATTTACTTCTTCATTGTATGCTGGAACAATGATTGATACTAAAGGATAATTTGTTGGCATTGATGATACCAATAAACTTTCTTTCTTTTTTTGTAAAATAGCGAGTACACCCAGTGTAATTAATCTTATTGCACTTAATAGCATAAATACTAAAAACAATGAATAAAATACATACCCACTGATATACCCTAATTCGGCCAAACCATAGTTTACTTGTAGTAAATAATAGCCTTTACCATGTGGTACTGGTGGCATTACATCATCTGGTTTTTTTCCTAATAAATTGGCAACCGTTGTAAATTCATAACCCTTTGCTTTAAAATAACGAATTAGCATACCCGTAGCTAAGACTGTTTGGCTTCTATCGCCGCCGGCATCGTGTAATAATACAATATTTACACTGTCACCGTTGCTAATATGATCTTTATATGACCTAATAACTCTATTGAAAATTGTATCGGCTGTAAAGTTTTTAAACAAACCTCTTTGCCAGTCTTCTGGGTCTAAGCCTTCGCCTACTGTTATATAATTTCTAGTTCTACTTAATGCTACAGGTGCAATTTCTTCATGCTTTTCTGGTTCGTAATCTGCATTAAAAGGAGCTCTAAACATGATTGTACTATGGCCTGTAATGCATTCAATTAATAAACGTGTTGCATCCATTTCAAGCAACGCTCGTTGTGTGCTTACCGCACTCATATCCGGGTGTGTGAATGTGTGATTACCAATCTCGTGCCCCTCTCTAAAAATTCTCTTAATTAAGGGAATGTTTTTTTCTGCTTCGATGCCAACTACAAAAAATGAAGCTGGTACATGGTAGTAGGCAAGTGTATCTAAAATTTCCTTTGTGTATTTTGGATCTGGTCCATCATCGTAT
>JAYWCY010000286.1:0-3774 GCA_043780175.1 Chitinophagales bacterium | reverse complement strand
AATAATTAATAGTTGAGACACCATTAATAGATACAGCGCTCATTTTAAATAAAGGGACACCACTAGCATCAACACCATTTGCAATCAATGGTGTAAATGTATTAACAAAATCACTAACGCCATATTTCGAGTTAAGTAAGTTGCCAATATTAAATATATCACCAGTTAACTGTATTGTATTTCTATTTCCACCAATGTTTCTGAATAATTCTAACTTAACTGAAAGATCTAAGCGTGAAAGGTAAGGTTGCAAAGCGCCATTTCTTTCAGCGTATTGACCTCTTCTTTTGCTTAAATAAGCATCTTGATTAATAAATGCATCAAATGCATCTTTTTGCTGTTGTATTGTAAATGCACCGTTTGTTGAAAAGTTCATTTCGCTTTGATTTTTAGGTACATAAATCAAATCGTTACCTGAAATATTATCGCCGTTCATGTCACCACTGTAAGTATAAGAATATCTACCTTGGTTTTGCATTTGTCCAAATAATGAGAATTGTAATGCAGCAGTTTTACCTAACTCTATACGATAATTAATATTTGTAATCCATCTATTACGAATATCGTTATCACTATATGCCAAATCAGGACGGTTGTTACCATTAACAGAGCGGATACCAGTCCAACTCGAAGATGCAATAGAACCTGCACTCAAGTAATCTTTTGCACTACTATAGTTGTAAGCTAACATCCAACCTAAGCCTTTAGATCTAACCGGTTTTTCAATTTTAAATGTACCATTGAATGAGCCGCCATAAGCACCGCTTTTCAATACAGTTGCATCAGTAATAGTTGGGCTTGAGGCATTAATACGGGTAGCAGTACCACCAGCAAAACGTGGACGATTGTCAGGACCAGCAAAGTTTGTTACTGACGGTTTTAAATTTGCATTGTAGTAGTAGTTGTTAGAGATACTTTGTGTAAACAAACCTTCTACACTACCAACGATGTCTTTATAAATTTTAAAATCTACCGCAAGATTGGTTCTAAATACTTGAGGAAATCTGTAATCATTTTGTGTTGTAGCAATATTGTAAGAAGCTGCAGGCACACCTGGATTAGGTACAAAATTAGGGTACGTTGCTGGCGTAGTTGGCTTGAAAGGATAAGCCGTTGTATTATTAGCACTTACAGAACCATTTAAAACACCATTATTACCAATTTGATTGCTAATAAATACAAATGAAGGACGACCAGTAAATAAACCCAAACCACCACGTATTTGTATTGTTTTATCACCTTTAGCATCATAGTTAAAACCAATTCTAGGACTAATCATCAATTTTGTGCTAGGCAATTTTGAAGTACTTAATTTGGTTGGGTTACCATTTTCGTCAACAAAATTTAAAGCATCAACTTGCGTATTTACATATCCAGAACCTACAAAGTATGGTACTTCAAAACGTACCCCATAAGTTAAGTTCAACTTTTTATCAATAGTTATTTCATCTTGAATGTAAGCAGAAATTTGTCTTGCTTTTGTGGTTGCATACCAAACGCCACCATCCGCTAAGTTAGAATAAGCAGCTTGGTAGTTTTTTAAAGCTACAGGGCTAGTAGTTGCAGCAGGATTTGCTAAATAAGCATTAGCAGCAGTATAAAAATCGGATAAACTATTAAATGTATAAGTGCCGTTTATTTGAGATGTAAATCCGTTTAAGAATTTGAAACCTTCGTACGAAACACCAGCAGTTAATGTATGATTACCTAAATAGGCAGTTAAATTATCGCTAAACTGCCAAGTATCAGTATATAATTTGTTATTTGGCGTAAAAGGGTCATTACCAATAGTAGTATAGGTTGTGCCCGAAGGGGATGCTAAATCGCCATCTTGAATATCAACAGTGGGAAAATTACCACCTTTAACACCTCTAAAATCTCTGTTTGCAGTATAGCCGAAAGTCAACTCATTACTAATTCTATTACTAAACCGGCTATTTAATTGACCAATAACACCATAAATATTATTGTTTATTTCGTAAGCAGTATTAGAAAAAGCCATAGAGTTTAAACTATTTCTAGAGCCATTAAATGTACCGCTACCACTAATTTGCACATCTCTTTTACTTTCTAAATAATTACCCCTAATACTTAATTTGTGTTTATCACTTAAGTTAAAATCAAATCTTGCAACGGCCTTATCACTTTTAGTTAAAAAGTTATATCCTTGATAATCACCAGGATTATAACTAAATTTAGATACTAAGAACGATTTTAGACCTTCTAAATCAGATTTTTTTACACGCGTAACGTTTGAACCAGTATTTGTACCGTCAGACGCAACATTTAATGTACCTGGGTCAGTTCTTCTTTCAGCTTCATAGTTTAAAAAAAAGAAAGCTTTATTTTTAATGATGGCACCACCAACACTAGCACCATATTGTTTTACATCAAAATTAGTGACAGATACTGCGTCTTGACCATCAGCACCTGCTTTTGTACCTACTAAACTTTGGTTACGTTTATTATAAAAACCTGTACCATGAACTGTATTTGTACCACTTTTAGTTACCGCGTTAATACTTGCGCCTGTAAATCCAGCATCTTTTAAGTTATATGGAGATAAATTTATTTGCAACTCTTCAATCGCATCCAATGAAATTGGCGCAGAATTCGTTTGACCACCATTTAAAGCACTTAACCCAAATGAGTTGTTGAAAATAGAACCATCTAAAGTAAAGTTGATGGCTCGATTGTCTTGACCTGCAAATGAAGTACCATTTGATTGAGGTGTTAAACGTGTAATATCAGTAATACTTCTACTTAAAGTTGGTAATGCTGCAATTAAACGTTTGTTGATATTGGTTCCTGTACCTTTTACTTCTTTTGAAATTAATGCACCCTTTCTTACTGAACCAGAAACGGTTACTTCTTTTAACTGAGTGCTGTTATCTCTTAAATTTACATCTACAGAACTTGGTTCACCAAGCTGTACATAAATATCGCTAATAGCTTCTACTTGAAACCCTACATAAGTGATGGTTAATTTGTATGGCCCACCTACACGTAAACCAGGTAAATTGAACTTACCAGATACCCCAGTAACAGTTTTGTACTTAGAACCAGAAGGCTCGTGTATCGCTTCTACACTAGCACCACTTAGAACAACACCTTTGGCGTCTTTTACAGTACCGATAATAGTACCACTAGTAACTTGCGCCCTTACTGCTGCACTTATCGCTAAAAGCACGACAAACGACAGAAAACGGGTAATTTGTTTTTTCATCATCATAAATGTTTGTTTTTCGATTTGCAAATGTGATGTTAAGATTTAAGGTTTTAACATCATTAATGTTAATTAATTATTATTAAGCAGTTTAACTAAAAATTAATTACTATACATTCCACATCAAGCATCAATACATTTTTTTATTGACACTTAATGTTAAATTTTATAAAAAAGCAAAGAAAAGCTATTATTGTTAAAACAGACAAGAAGATATTAACAAATCGTTGCACCATTAATATAAAAAAAGCATTAAAACATCGTTTTTTTTACATTTTTTTCGATAACAGAAATCATTTACATTATTTGGGGCGTAAAGTACTAACACGCATTAGCTTTGCAGTATACTCATAGCGTATTTATGTTACATACAATAGAAGAAGGAATAGCAGCCATTAAGCAAGGTAAAATGATAATAGTGGTTGATGATGAAGACCGTGAAAATGAAGGTGATTTTATAATGGCTGCAAAATTTGCAACGCCTGGAGCCATCAATTTCATGAGTAAAGAAGGTCGTGGACTTATTTGCGCAGCACTCACTGCAAAAC
>JAYWCY010000285.1:0-2353 GCA_043780175.1 Chitinophagales bacterium | reverse complement strand
CAAAGGACCAAACAAGTCATTTATACCGTCGCCATTAGGGCTAAATGCTGTAGGGAAAAAAATATCATCACAGCTAACAGTAACAGCAGCGCTATCAGTTGCTGTACAGCCAAATTTATCGGCAACCGTTACATAATAATTACCAGTTTTTGAAACGCTAAATGTGGGCAAATGCGACTGATCTTGCCAAGTATACATATCAAAATTACCAGCATTTAAAATATAGGTTTCACCCGGGCAAATAGACGTATCTGCTCCAATATTTACAGTTAAAGTATTGGGCAAATCTTTTAAAGTTGCATAGGTAATATTGAGGTAGCAACTATTGGCATCGTACACTTTTACCACATAATCACCAGCAGATAAATTAATGGCCTTATTGGTAGTTGATACATTTGGTGACCATTGATAATTATAAGGCGGTGTTGCGCCAGTGATATTCAATTCAAGGCTACCTTTAAAACTACATTTAGGGTTGGTAATATTGTATAGCTGCACAGCCGCAGCTGATGGTTGAGTAATGGTCACGCTGGCTTCAGTTTGGCAGGTATTTAACGCAGTAATGGTAACGGTATAATTTCCAGCTTTTAGGTTAGTAGCGATTGGTGTATGTTGCACAGGATTAGTAGCCCATGTGTAATTATAAGTATTGGCTGAACCAGTTACTTGCACCTGCGCACTACCAGTTGCAAAATCATAACACTCTACGTTTTTAAGTACTGTAGCAGCAATATCAATTACATTAACAGTTTGAATAGATGTGACCGTACCTAGCGTAGGGTGCGTAATAATGAGCCTAACTGTATAAGTACCTGTTGTAGTGTAATTATGCGATGGCGCTTGCCCTGTGGCAGTATTATTAGTGCCAGATAAAGACTCGCCAAAATCCCAGGTATAGGTAGATGGGCAAACCACATCATTGGCATTAAATTGCACATATCTATTAACACTACAAGTGTAAGTAAAATTGGCATTATTCACTGGCGGCTCACCAATAGTAAAATCATCTATTGCAAAGCCATCGTAACTGTTACATTGTGTACCAGCAGCGAAGGTAAATCTGAAAATGACATGTGTTTGTCCGGCCAAAAAATTTAAAGCATGTTTAGCCGTGACCCATTTACCTAAACCGCCACCAACACCACCATTGCAAGCGGCTGTTGGTTGAATATTACCTGTCCAGCCGGAAGTAGTAGGGGTAGCAAATGCATTAATACTTTCGGTATTAAACCAATTATCGTAAGGGCAAGCTTGTCCATCGGCATAAGTACCTAGTGGTAGAAAAGTATTACCGCTATCAATTGAATATTGCATACTAGCACCATCGTACTGATTTTCTGTTTCCCAAAAAATTTTAACTGTTAGATAAGGATTGATAAGCGATGACAAGTCGAAACACGGGCTTTGTATGAATGATTTTTCACTGTTATTATAAGCATTTGCAATAAGCCCGCCAGTAACCCAACAATTATTGCCGCTATATGCTTGTGTAATTACTTTTTTACGCGGTGTTCCCCAAACCCAATCTGAAGCTTGACCACCCGTAAACCAACCACCATCAGAGGCTTCAAAATCTTGAAAATATGGATAGCTTGAAATACTGCTACTGCATTGTGCCATAGACTTATCAATGCCTATTACAGCTATTAATGTCAAACACACAATTATTAAAACTAATTTTTTAAAAATCATAAATACCATTTCTTAAAGCAAGTGGTAAATGTCAGCTTTTGTTGATAAACTTGTGACTACTTTTTGATAAGTGACTAGGCGTTGACAAAACAACGTTCACGATGATTGTCCCAGAAGTATCGTATCTGTATTGAAATTGGTAGGTAGTTTCAATTCCACAATTTTACTTTTATAAACTTTAAAAATATCCCAAGCCATTTTGGTACATATTTCATCCCAAAGGTTCTCGTAATACACCATCGATTTTGCATCTTTTAATTGGTGAAAAATAGATGCTTTACTTTGGCTAATGGTTTCTATTTCTGTGTAAAAAGGAATGTATTGGGTTAAATGTTCTGCAGTATCTTCTACTTGTGCCATATACATTTTGTGCAGTTTTTTTTGTACTTGTACCATATTATAAAAACTAAAAACTGTTGCTTTAGCCGTTTTAAATTTTTGAAAAGCAGTTACCAGCATATCATTACAATACATAGACAACGGTGCAGGAATATTAGGAATTAACAACAAATCTGTAGCGCAAAATAAATTGTCGTGCATAATAAACCTACCTGGTGGGCAATCTAATAATACCACATCATAATCATCTGCAACTTTGGATAGTACATTTTTTATTAAGTCGTTGCTTAAATATTCTAACCGCACCAATGGTGATGCGGTA
>JAYWCY010000284.1:0-3984 GCA_043780175.1 Chitinophagales bacterium | reverse complement strand
GCTAATCGTCAAGAACAAATGATTGAAAATATGTATATTAGACTTTTGACTGATCTTGCTGCTAGTAGGTTTAAATGGTCAAATGTTCCAGAAGAAATTGATTTAAGATTTCTTGAACTTACTCTTTTTTATCAGGCTCTTTCAGTATTTTATCACGATGGTAGATATGATAAATATATGGCTCTTCGTGCTAATATGAACGGCTATCTTGATTATCAAAATAACCCTACAGGATTTAATGTTATTGGTAATAACTTTACTTCTGTATCAGTAAGTGCAGTTAAAGATACTAAACTTTTTCTACAAACTGAAAACGGTCGTGAAAAAGTACCTGAAGTTATTGGTCAAGGTATTCCAATTTGGGCTAATAAACAACGTATTCCAGATATTGATATTGTTCTTATTTATGCTAAAAAACTTGCTGGTCTTGATAGAACAGTCGAAATAAATTCTGCTAATGCTCGAATGCCTAAAGTTGTTGTAAGTAATGAAAATATGAATCTTACTATGGCTAACCTTTCTCGTCAAATTGAAGAAGGTCAAAATAATCTTAAAGTCAGAGGCAATGTCGCACTTGAAGATATTAAAGCTCTTGACTTAGGTGTTGATCCTCTTACAATTCTTAATATTGATATTGTTAGAGATCGTCAATGGAATAAATGTATGACTCTTTTAGGTATTGAATCAGCTAATCAAGATAAAAAAGAACGTCTTGTATCTGATGAAGTTACTGCTAATGGCGATCAAACTTCTATGATGCGATTTGTTAATCTTAATGAAAGACGCGTAGCTGTTAAAAAAATTAATCAAAAGTACGGTCTCAAAATTGAAGTTGAATATTTTACTGATGAAGAACGTGCTGCTAATATGGCTGGCGCAAATGCTGAACCTACTAATAATGAAAATAAAGATAACAAAAGTATAGAAAAGAGTCATGATGAGTAGTGGTGCAGTTTTCACTATGCGACTTAAAGATGTTCTTATAACAAGTGGTGGTAATTGGGATTCTTCAACAGGAGTATCTGTTATTACAGGTGGTAATCTTGGGTTAGATAAATATCCTCTTTTTACAGATAATAAAGATCGTGCAACTGTTCCAGATTATCGCCCTTTTCTTAATGGTAAAATTTTTGACCATTTTATGAATCGTGAAATTGGTGCTGAATCTATTGGTATTTGGATTCTTAGTATGAGGCGTAAAATGAATGAAGTTATGCCTTTTTATAATCAGTATTATTTGAGTACACAAATACCTATTATACCTATTCGTACTACTGATCTTTCAACTGCTAATACAATGAATGATGTTTCAGTTTCAAATCAATCATCTGATAGTGTAAATAGCAGTAGTGGTAATGCTGTTGCTCGTTCTGTAGGTAGTGATACACCACAAACTATGCTTCAAGGTAATGAAGATTATGCTAGTTCTGCTACTGATTCAAATAGCCAAAGTGCTAATAGTGGTAAAGGTAATCAAGTATCTAACGGTACCACAACAGATAACGCTAATGGTACTACTACAATAGTAGGTTACCAAGGTGCTGCTAGCGATCTTCTTATTCGTTATCGTGATTCATTTATTAATGTTGATATGATGGTAATAAATGAACTTGAAGATTGCTTTATGCAAATTTGGGATAATGGCGATAGCTTTACTAATTCATCTAACTATGAAGGATATCTACAATGGTAAATATAATTTCTGACTACATTCCTCCTTTTTCTTCTCTTCCTAATATTGCACCATTTACTTATAAAGATGGTGAAACATATCTAAGTGAACTTGAAAATCTTAGAACATTTCTAAATGTTGATCTACTAACATTTGTTAATGCTAACTTTGCGCTACTTAATGATGCAACTACTACTGAAGTTAATACTCTTATTGCTCAAGTAAATATTGAGCTATCTAATGCTGCATCAAATATTGCAACTATCCAAACTATTCACGATCAAACTGTTGCACTTGTTGCTTCACTTCCTGATCTAACAACTACTCTAAATGCAATTAATACTGGTGTTGCTAATGCAAATGCTAGTGCTACTGCTGCTGCTGCAAGCGCAACATCTAGTGCAACTAATAGCACTACAGCTTCTAATAAAGCTAATGATGCTAGTGTTTCAGCTGCTAATGCTGCTGCTGCTGGAACAACTGTTGTTAATAACCAAAAATCTATTAATTATGGAATTGCAGAACTTGATGGTACTGGTAAAATTCTAGATAAAAATTTTCCACCTCGACTTCTAGATACTGGTTTAGTTGCAGAATTTGCTGTTAAATCAATTGAAACAACTGTTACTACTGGACGACTATCTGATACTGCTCTTTCAGCTGAATTTATTACTTTTGCTAATAATAAAGTATATAAGCAATTTAATACTTATGCTAGTATGATTGCAACTACTGGCACACTTGGTGATATTGCTATTGCAGCAAATGTTCAAAATGTATATTTTCAGCATGATGGCACTTCTTGGCGAATGGTTGGTACAGCTACTTTTGCTGATTTGGCAAGTTTTAATGCTGCTATAGCTTTTCCTGTTACTGGTATGCAGCGTAAACTTGCATCACAATATTTTAGTGAAAAGTATTATATTACTCCTACTGATGGTGTAAGAGTTTCAGGTTGGTATCCTGTTGGCGGTATTTTGCCTTATGTAAATTTGGGTATGAACGCTGCACAAAATCTTACAATTACAGGTGGTGATGTTGCTGTTTTATGGGATATTGAACCGTCAAATCTTTTTGCTATGCATTCTACTTCTGTTAACCCAACTAGGGTTAATATTGCTATACCAGGACAATACTTATTGACAAGACATATTACTAATGGAACTATTAGCGCTTCACAATATTGTGCAGCTGAATTTGCTTTAAATAATAATAAAATTGGTACTACATATCATGTAGTACCGTCAACTACACTCAATTTTGCATGTAATATTCATAGTTCAATAGTAACTCTTTCAGCGGGAGATTATGTAGAAGTTAAAGCATCATCAAATACAAGTAGTACATGTCCTATTATTGTTGCTGAAGCTTTATTCCAAGTTAATTATATGGGACCTGCGTAAATAATATGGCTACCGTTACTAGACTACAAAGAATTGGCGATCAAATTCTTGTACGCTTTAGTGACGGTAGCTCTATTTTAACTGTTAATACTGGTACTAATATATTTTATCCTAAAGATGCGTCTTCACCTATAAGTTTTCTACAGTTTTATAATAATCAACTTTATATTATTTTTATTGATAATACTATGGGACCTGCTACAGCCGTATCAGATAATCTTTGGTATTCTAATGCTACATATACTCCACCACCACCACCACCACCTGTTAATGTTTGGGAGTGGCCCATGGATACTTCACGTTGGATGATTAGTAGTCCATTCGGTCCTAGAACTACTCCTTACACTGGGTTTCATTATGGTATTGATATTACTGGTCATGGCGTTACAGGTGTACCTGTTTGGGCTATTGGTGCTGGCACTGTTATAACAAATGCTTACAATAGCCGTGCAGGTTATTGGGTAGAAATTGCTCATCCTGATGGTACTTGGACTCAATATATGCATTTTCCAACATATGGTCCTATTCCTGTTGGTACTGATGTTGTTGCTGGCACACAAATTGGTAATGTTGGTGCTACAGGTGATTCAACTGGTGCTCATTTGCATTTTCAAACTCAAGATACAAGCAATACTGCTATGGATCCTATTATTTATATGCGTGACAGAGGTCATGAATTTGGGGAGGTTCAGCCAACATGAAAGATTATTATAACTATTCTAAATTACTATCTTATAACGGTACATATAATATTCTTATTGGTAACCGTGGCCAAGGTAAAACTTATGGTGCTAAAGTAAAAGCTATCAAAGATAACTTTAAAAAAGGTGACCAGTTTATTTATCTTAGACGTTATAAAGAAGAACTTGCTACAGCTAGGCAAACATTCTTTGAAGATATTAAAGAAGC
>JAYWCY010000283.1:0-5469 GCA_043780175.1 Chitinophagales bacterium | reverse complement strand
ATTGTTTATATTTTATTGGCTTTGCTTTGTGCGGCGGGGTGCGGTGGGTTTGGGACGGCTGCAATTAATTAGCAAAAGCGGTTGGGTGCTTGCACAAGGGATAGCTTGCTGATTAATTGCTGGTGGTGTTGGCTATTTAATATAATGTGATTATAGCATTTTTGGAGCGTCAGGATAACGCCTTTTCGGCGTTATAAGGGATAGATAGAAAATGCTATAAGCCCACATTATGTTACTTAGCGTTCTTTCAACACCACATTTTTAGTTGGCGTTTGCTTCTGCGTGGGAACTAAAATAGCCGTCCTTCTGGGAAGGTTGGCTCTTGTTCTTGGTTTTTCGTTCCTTTTATCCAAAGGGGTGAAAGGATTTCATCATATCGGTTAAGCTTTGCAAATCCTGTTGCTGATATTTTTCTGTTGAACTAATGTAACGATGACCGATTAAATACTGTGTTTGGCGTTTATCATAGAGCTTCATCCAGTTTAAAATCACTGATGCTCTGATATGTCCGGCGTTTTGTATTTGTGGAAAATAGCCTTTTAATTCACGGATGATATAAGATACTACACTGTTTAAATTGCCTGTAAAAGCCCCCTCCAACTCCCCCGAAGGGGGAGAGCTAGAACTCTTACTTACTTTTTTTAAATATGGTAATGCTTCGTTTAGATATTTATAAATGTGTAGCATTTGACTGGCTTGTAATTTTAGATGACGTTCATTGCTTCGTTTTCCTGCTCTTACAAACACGGTGGCGGTGTTGACGTCTATATCTTGTAATTGCATGGCTATTAGCTCTCCTGTGTGTAAGCCCTGATAAATTAATAAACCTACGATCACTGTATTTCTTTGATGAATTAATTTGACTCTTTTTTCTCTGTATGTTTTTTCCTCTGCGTATCTGCTGTAAATGCCTTGTAATTGCTCGTTTGTTAAAGCATTGGTTATAATAGTTTGTGGTGTTCCTTTTTGTTTGATTCTATCGATAGGGTTTGTTTTGACGTAACCATATTGTTTTAAATACTCATAATATTTTTTGATGCTGCCTAATCTATTATTAACTGTTTGAGGCTTTACGCCTCGTTTTTGAAGGGTTTCAATAAAGGCTAATACGGTTTGGAAGTTGGCGTTTTCTTTTTCTATATCGGCGTTGTTACAATAATTTATAAATTCTAAGACAATGCGTTCTATTTCATGAATGGTGCTATTGCTGTATTCTTTCTTTATTAAGTAGGTTTTAAAGTCATTCATGATTTTTTATTTGATTAATAATTCGTGTATAAATTTGTGTACTATCTAAACTGCTATGCCCTAAAAACTTTGCTATATCATCTATTTTCATTCCTCCTTGTAATAAATGGGTAGCAATGCTATGCCGTAAACCATGTGGTGTAATTATTTTTTGTATGCCTGTTCGTTCTTTTAATGATTTTAATCTTGTGTAAAAACCTGATTTCATTCGGGTTCCATACTGACTAATAAAAAAAGCTTCATCATCGGTCTGTTTTTTCTTTAAGCCTTGTTTTACATAGTTTTGTGCGGAGTTATCATTTAAAAAAAAGATTCTACCCTCTTGTAAATACTCTTTCATATCCTCGCTGTGCTTTGAGGCTATTGGTACATAACGTTGTTTATTACCTTTTGCTTTTTTGACAAAGACCACTTGTTTTACTAAATCTATATCTGTTATATTTAATTGCTGTGCTTCGCTTATTCTTAATCCACAACCGTACAATAAGGCAATCATTGCTCTGTCTCTTTGTCCATAAGCTTTACTATTCCATGCGTAAGGTTCAAAGGTGTTATCATATAATTGTTTTATTTCTTCTATCGTTAGGATTATCTTTTCTAAACTATCATTCTCTAAGCGTTTGCCATGGACATCTATGATATGTTTACCGCTTTTGTTTAAATACAGGGCGAAGCTATTACAGGCTGTGATTATTTTATTGATGTGATTGTTTGATAATAAACTGTTTTGCTTTCTGTTTTTTCTTGTTTTAATATAGTCTATAAAATTATAAATGATGCGTGGCTGTACCTGTGTAATGTGCTGTATTTGCTTGGTTTCTAAGTAGTGTAAAAATTCTTTGAGATGTAGCGGATAGGTTTCTTGTGTTGTTTTTGAGTAATTAATGGTTACTAAATAGTTTTTATAGTTGTTTAATAAGTAGATGTAGTGGGGGTTTTCAAGGATTAATATTTTCATAAGGATTACAGATTAAAACATTGCAGATTATAAATTATAAAGTGCCGATTGTGAAGTGTGAAAGTTAGCCCTGTGATACCTTGTTGTAAATTTGGTGGACTAGGTTTTTATTTAGCTTGTAATTACCTTTATTTACTGATGTTTTACTGGCTCAATTTGTTTTTGGGCTAGGCTGGACTTGGTGGGCTTGGCTTTGATTTTAATGGTTGGTGTTTGTTCTTTAATGTTATAGATACATGTGTTTAAAGCATTTAGGATGTTGCTTTGTAATGCGCTGTAATCCTCTATGGACGTTATTTCATACACATGTGTTTTATAACCTTTCTTTTTTTCTTCTTGTTCTAATTTTTCGTTTCGTTTGATATAGCCTTGTTCTAATAATAAATTGTTGTAACGTTTTATGGTGCTGTTGGCAACGTTTAACGCTTGTTTAACCATGGTATTTGTAAAATTGGTTGCTTGTATTTTATATAAATAATTTTTTACACTTTCTAAGTACGAGCGTACACCGCCTGTTAATTCATCACTTTTGCGTATTAATATATTTTTTAATAAGTCGTTGGCTTCTTCTATGTCTTCAATGGTGGTTTCTATAAATAAGTGTGTTAGGTCTAAATCTTCATTTGGTGGGGTTTTAGCGGCACTAGGATCATAAACAATTTCTGATGTTTCAGAGTTTATCCATCTTCTTTGATATTGCTTATAAAAGGTAATGGCTTCTATAAATTGTAAATAGTGCGCATTGGTTCGGCGTGGTTTAAACACGGCATCGGGTAATTTTAAATAAGGAGCGAATGGATTTTTTACTGAGATGTTTTTTAATAAGCGTTGTGCATTTTGTAAAAGGTGTTTTGTTTCCTGTTCTTTGTAAACATCAATTAATCCTGCACTTACATTACATTGATACTCCATTATTTTTTTATCCTGATCTTTGCTTTCATCTACATATATTAAAAAACAACGGTTGGCGTTATCTTCATATACGCTTTCATGTGTGGTGCAACCTGCCGTACTTAAAGGGCCTTCAACAATTAACTGTTTTGTTTTGGTGTTACCGTTGCTGTCTTTATATGGCATACTGCGACTTATAAAACGTTTACTCATGAGTTCACGCCATGCATACAAGCTATCTTCTTTTAAGCCGTCTAAGTCTTCAAATAATAATAGTTTGTGTTTTAATTCGTGTTTTTCATAATAGTATAATGCTGTGCCTGTTAAACTGGTGTTTCCAAATACATCTTCTTTGGGCATGAGTTCTGCTACTTTTTCCTGCAAATGTGATTTCCCTGCACCACTACTCCCAAAGCTAATAATGTGTAAGGGGCGGTTCATCTTTCTTGATGTAAAAACTAAATACATTATTAATCTGTTTAGTTCTTCGCCTACAACACCTGATAAGCCTATGAGTTCGTTTGTTGTTTTAAGTAAATTTTTTGTAGTTAATAATTCATACGCTTCGCTTATTTCATTATCAGATAATTGCTTTTTTTCGATGGGTTTGTTTTGTTTTTCTATTTCTTGTAAGCGATAGTTTTCTAAATGATTAATGACGTGATTGATGGCTGTATCAATATAACTCGGGCCAAGCTCTAATTTTTGTGCTGATTTACGAATGAACCCATCTAACTGACCGTTGTTGTATAAATCCAAACTATGTCTAAAGGCTCTTAGCTTATGTTCTATTCTTAATGTGGCTCTTAACTGGTGTAAGCCTTCTAGTTTAATTCCGCCCATGATGGTAAATAGGAGGGTTTCGTAATTGAGGGTGAGGTTTTGGGGATTTTGGGTGTTTAAATCTGTTGTCATGTATGGTTGATTAATTATTATTTGTATTTAAAATCATACAACAAACATAATAATTATGATTTAAACAACATTAATTATTTTAAACTTTTTATTAATAATTGCATCAAAAGCCATAATTAACTACTTTTGTAGTAGTTAAAATCATAAACAAATGAATGTAGGCGATAAAATAAAGTTTTTTAGAACCAATAAAGGGCTTTCTCAAAAAGAAGTAGCGGTTTCTATTGGTATAGACCAAGCGCAATACAGCCGTATTGAAAGTGGCAAAGTAGAGCCCACTTTATCTTCTATAGAAAAAATTGCAGAAGCCCTTAATATTGAAGTGGCTGAACTATTTAGTAAGCAAAAGCCTGTTGATATAAATTCGTTTGATAAAAATGTTGTAGAAAAATTACAGCTCTTAGACCAACTAGAGGAAACAGAAAAAAAATCTATCTTTAATATTATTGATATGGCTATTAGTAAAAAACGTTTAACCGATAGTCTTACAAATGCTTTACAAGCTACATTTTAACCATTAAAAAAAAGATTATGCAAACGATAGATATTATACACGAAATACAACGCTTACCACTTACTAAACGTTTTTATGTAGTGGAAGAAACAATAAAATCCATTAAAAAAGAAGAAATGAACCACCAAATGGAATTGGCTGCTAATGAGCTTTTTGAAGATTATACAAACAATAAAGAATTAACTGCTTTTACGGCATTAGACATTGAACATTTTTATGAAGCAAAGTGAAATTTGGTTAATTGACCTTGACCCTACAAAAGGCGCTGAAATACAGAAAAAAAGACCTGCTATTATTGTTAATGATGATAGACTTGGTAAACTCCCACTAAAAATAATTGTACCTATTACTGATTGGAAAGACCGCTACGACATTGCGCCGTGGATGGTTAAACTAGAGCCTAATGCAATTAATAATTTATCTAAGGATTCATCTGCCGATTGTTTTCAAATTCGATCCCTATCGCAAGAACGATTGATTAAAAAAATTGGAAACATCGACAATACTACACTTGATGAAATTAAAGAAGCGATTAAAAAAGTATTGGACATTTAATTTTACAAACTACCAAAACACCTTACTAATATCAGCAGTTACCTAATACCTAATTACCGCAGGATTAGCTCCCCATTTGCCTTCACGCAAAATCCAGCGGAGCCTGTGTAAATGTTAGCGCATATCCTGCACAGCGGGGCGGGGCGGGTTTAGCGGCGCATATCCTGCGAAGCGGGTGCAACAAAAATTAAGTAAGTAGTTTTTTATAAATCCTTAGATTTTAATTACCGCAGGATTAGCTCCCCATTTGCCTTCACACAAAATCCAGCGGAGCCTGTGTAAATGTTAGTGTGCAAGCACCCAGCCGCATTTGCTTTGTTCCTACAGCCCTGTTAAATCTTCCCACCTGTGTTGGCTTCTGTGTTTGCTACTAACGCCCTTCGGTTGT
>JAYWCY010000282.1:0-9699 GCA_043780175.1 Chitinophagales bacterium | reverse complement strand
AGTATTTATGAGGTTCGTCCGGCTGACTGTGCTGGTTTTCCACATTTAACAAAACAAAAAATGCCTACTTATATGCACGTTCATAAGCAAAACTTGACTTTCTGCCCTGCAACTTATAAAATGGTTGAGAAATTGAGAGAACGGTTGATGAAGTGAGAAGGTAAAAATCAACAGGCATAAGGCAAAAGAGTTGAAAGGCAACGAGGTAGAAAGAACATAAAATACAGAACTAAGAACATTAAACTCTCGCAATGAAATATATTATTTGTATAATTTTAACCATCATTGCTTTTATTGCAAATAGTCAAACCAATCGCTTTATTGATTCAGTTTTGGTCAACAATATTGTGCGTTTACCAGCTTATCAGTTGGCAAAAGTGGGTAACGAAACTTTGGTGTTGCAAATGGATTTTGGCAGTAGTATTTTTATTGATACAATTGGTGTCTACAAGCTTCAAAATGCACAAATTTTATCAGTTGATTTATTGTTTACAGATTATCCTACCAATCAAAATTTGATGGCACTTAATAAAAGACGCTTACAGGCTTTGGTAGATTTAGTGCCAACTGCTACACTGCAAACCCATACCGTTTGGCAAATTATTAGGCAACTAGATGGTAAAGACAAAGCCTCTGCAGCTACTATGTTACATGGCTTTGTGGTTAATTATCGCAGCCAAGAAACGCTAGTGACTAAGAAGAAGGAAATTGATGTAATTAAGTCTGTTACACCTACTTTAATTAATGTACCCGCAGAAGTGCCATTTGTTGAAGAAAAGGTAAATAATTGGTCAGCTGTACACAATGGTGGCATACCAAGGCAGCGTGTAGTTATTTATAATCGACCATTACGTAAGAGCGACATCAACAAATCATTGTTACAAAAAATGGCAGCACCAAAAGATACCATTGTTTCATTTACTTATAAAGAAGCCAAAAGCAATCAAATAATACCAGATATGGGATCTCGTTTTATGCGAGAAAAAGATTCTGTGTATTTTTTACTAGCTCCGCCATTACAGGCTACGACTAAACTAATACCTCCTGCTTTACGTTCGTTAGGCGATTCATCTGTATTAAAAACTTTAAAACGAAATCAGTTTAATAAAATGTTAGTTATTGCAGATGTTACAAGCAGTATGAGCCCTTATGTAGCTCAGGTTTTTGCATGGATAAATAACGAAGCTGAAAAAAATAATATAGAATATGTGGTATGCTTTAATGATGGTGATGGACGCGATAATAATTACAAGAAAATAGGTAAAACAGGTGGTGTTTATGGCGAGCCCTACAAAGATGCCATTCAATTATCGAAGTTAATTATCAGTACTATGGAAAAATGTAAAAATAACGATATAGAAGAGAATGATTGTGAGGCGATATTAAAAGGGATTGACTTGTGTAGCGATTGTGAAGATGTGGTGTTGCTGGCAGATAGTTGGGCACCTGTACGCGATATTTCGTTGGTAGATAATATTAAGAAACCCATTAAAGTAATTGCTTGTGGCAATAGAATAGGTATTAGGCCAGAATATATAGAAATTGCTCTTAAAACCAATGGTAGCCTGCATTTTACGAATGAAGATATTACTGACTTTACACTTTTACGCAATGGCAAGCAAATGATGATTCATGGTAAACTGTATGCGTTTAAAAATGGGTGGGTAAATGAAGTGGTGAGATAGGCAAAATTGAAAAGTGATGGTGAAATAATGCATGAAATGGTAAATGATTAGTTTTTGCATGTTATTACTGGTGGTGCTTACTACTTAATACCAATACATTTGCCTCTTTTCAACCGAAATACGACTCACTTTTAGATGCAAGCGTTTAAGATTTATTTACCAATATTGTTATTACTTACTTTCACTTCATTGTTTTCTCAAACAAAAAATGTAACACACGCCAATCAAATTTGGATGGGATATTTTAACCAAACCAAGTTGTCTGATAAATGGGGTATTTGGCTAGATGGTCAGTTGAGAACCCAGGACGATTTTGTAAATAACCTATATGTTGGCATTATAAGGGTTGGTGGTATTTATTATGTAAACCCAAATTGTAGAATTACAGTGGGCTATGCATTTGCCAATTATTACCCTGCAGAAAAACACTCGATGGTGAGCCAAATTGAGCATAGACCTTGGCAACAAATACAGTGGACAACTGCTTACGGTGCTAACCGATTAACCCAATCTTTTAGACTTGAAGAGCGATTTATTCGTAATATTTTGAATGATAGTACTTTGGTAGATTCGTATAAGTTCAATTATCGGTTTAGGTATCACATTAACTATCAAGTGCCATTAAATAAAAAGGCATTTACTGCAAATACGTTTTCGTTGGTGATAAGCGATGATGTACATTTTAATTTTGGTAAAGAAATTGTGAATAATGTGTTTGATCAAAACCGCTTTTTTGTAGGTGTTGGTTACTATTTAAACAGCAGCGATTATTTTCAATTAGGTTACATGAATGTATTTCAGCAGCAAACACAAGCTGGTTTATATAAAAGTAGCAATGTTATTCGTACTACTTTTTTCCAGAACTTAAACTGGCGTAAAAAGCATCATTCTTAGTTTAAATCCGCTTTGGTAAAAGCCCAATAGAGTTATCCACGTACAAGTGAGTGACACAACTGGTGCTGATAAGAAATCCACATGCTGGTTCAAAAATAATTAGTCGATGTAGCAAAACGTATATTTGTTATCATGGCAAATAGCTTAAAAAAGAAAGTTCCAGTACCACCAAGCCCCGAAGTTTTAACAGCGGATAAAGAGGTTGATGTGACCGTTGTAGAAGTGGTAAAGGACGAACGAACTACTAAAATTGCAGGCGCTATGAGCCTGTTGTTTAGTATTTTTTTGTTTATAGCATTCACATCGTACCTGTTTACTTGGCAAGAAGATCAGGATAAAGTGCATCAGTTTGGTATTAAAATTTTTGCCACAAATGATGTGCGGGTGCATAATTTATTGGGTGTCCTTGGTGCTTATGTAGCACATATTTTTATTTATAATGGGTTTGGCATTGCATCGTATTTGTTCTGTACTTTCTTTTTTGTGCTGGGCATTAATTTGTTGTTTGGCAAAAAAATTTTTAGCTTGGTGCGTAACCTACGTTATGTAATGATTGGCTTAGTAGTAATGAGTATGGCGCTAACTTTTGTGGCTACTGCAAGCGAATTTAGCTGGGGCGGTGCTGTGGGCGAATTGCTAAATAACTGGTTTGTTAAATGGATAGGTAATCTTGGTACAGGTGCATTACTTTTGGTAACGGTGTTTAGCTATATCATTTGGCGGTTTAACCCAACATTTAAGTGGCCTGAAAGAAAGAAATTAGTTGCCGCTGATATAACTAATAACGATGATGCGATAGTAGCGAGTATTGATGAGGTTTTTGATGATCATGATGAACTAATTGACAAACAAGAAGAACAAATATTGCCCATAAGTCAAAATAAGTTAAAAGAAGGGGCATTGGGTATCACAGTAATTGTACCAAAAGAAGAAGCGCCAAAACATGATCCTTTAAATGAATTTGGTGTAACTGAAAAAGCGATTGTTGAAGAAGAACAAGGCAAACTATTTATAGTAGATGAACCAAAAAAGAAGAAAGAGAAAGCAATAGATACCATGGTGGATTTACCATTAGAAATTTCCCCTGCGGTACATGAAGGTATTACGGTAATAATGCCAAAACCAATGTCTGAAGCGGATATTGAAGCGATTGAGGAAGAGCCAATTGTAGAAGCGAGAAAGCCTTTAAAAATTGAGTTTGATGATGAGATAGATATTGAGCTTGAATTGCAGGATATGGTAGATGATGAAGAAGAAACGGTCGGCAGTCGACCGTTGACCGTGGACCATTATGGTATAGATACTTTGTTTGACCCAACATTAGAATTAAAAGATTATAAGTACCCATCAATAGATTTATTGGAAACGCATGGCAGTGAAAAAATTGTCCATGACCCTAATGAATTAGAGACGAATAAGAACCAAATTATTGCCACGCTTAAAAACTACGATATTGCCATTCAGCGCATCGCAGCTACAGTAGGACCCACCGTTACATTGTACGAAATTGTGCCAGCGCCAGGTGTGCGTATTAGTCGTATTAAAAACCTAGAAGACGATATCGCATTGAGTTTGGCAGCTTTAGGTATTCGTATTATTGCGCCAATACCTGGTAAAGGTACCATTGGTATAGAAGTACCAAACGTGCGTAAAAGTGTGGTGAGTATGAAGACATTATTGGCTTCAGAAAAGTTTACGAATAGTACGTTTTCTTTGCCCATTGCTATTGGTAAAAAAATTGATAACGAGAACTTTATTGTTGACCTTGCAACCATGCCGCACTTACTGATGGCTGGTGCTACTGGACAGGGTAAATCAGTGGGTTTAAATGCTATTTTAGTGTCGCTTCTATACAAAAAACACCCATCGCAGCTAAAGTTTGTACTGGTAGATCCTAAGAAAGTTGAGTTGAGTATTTATAAAGTAATTGAGAAACATTTTTTAGCAAAATTGCCTGGTGAGGAAGAAAGTATTATTACAGATACCAAGAAAGTGGTACATACTTTAAATGCCTTATGTATAGAAATGGATAACCGCTACGACTTGCTAAAAGAAGCTGGTTGTAGAAATATTAAAGAATACAACGAAAAATTTAATAATCGCAAATTAAACCCACAAAAAGGCCATCAGTTTTTACCATTTATTGTGTTGGTGGTGGATGAGTTTGCTGATTTAATTATGACTGCTGGTAAAGAAGTTGAAATGCCCATTGCACGTTTGGCACAGTTGGCAAGAGCCATTGGTATTCACTTGATTATTGCAACACAAAGACCATCAGTAAATATTATCACAGGTACCATTAAGGCGAATTTTCCTGCTCGTATTGCCTTTAAAGTATCAAGTAAAATTGATAGCAGAACTATTTTAGATGCTGGTGGTGCTGAGCAATTGATTGGTAAAGGCGATATGCTAATAAGCTATAATGGTGATATCACACGTTTGCAGTGTGCTTTTGTAGATACACCAGAGGTTGATAAAATTGTAGAATTTATTGGTGACCAGCGTGGCTATCCTGACGCATTTTTATTGCCAGAATACACAGACGAAAAAGAAGAAGGTGGTGGAAAAGGGTTTGATGCTAGTGACCGTGATCCATTGTTTAATGACGCAGCAAAACTGATTGTGCAAAATCAAGTTGGGTCTACTTCCTTAATTCAACGCAGAATGAAATTGGGATATAATAGGGCTGGGCGTTTAATGGATCAATTAGAGGCAGCAGGTATAGTAGGGGCTAATGCTGGTAGTAAAGCAAGAGAAGTATTGTTTAAAAGCGAGACTGAATTGCAGGAGTATTTAGATTCGATGGGATAATGATCAATTATCTTAATCGGTAAACAATTAAACCATTTAGGTAGATTATTATCTGACAAATGTTGTAACATCTATCTTTGACCTTTAAAAGAAACAAATGAAGAAAATTATAGTATTAGGGTTGGCAGTAATTGCGTCGATAAGTTCTATACAAGCGCAAAACGATCCAGCAGCAAAAAAAGTATTAGACGGTGTAAGTGCCAATATCAGAACATTTAAAGCCATCACCTCAAATATTACTATTAAATCTATCAGTAGTAAAGGTGTAAGCAATGGTAGTAAAGCAGGTACTATTAGTTATAAAAACAAAAAGTATTTATTAAAACAAGGCAAGACAGAAGTGATTTGTGATGGTGCTAAAGTGTACAATTTTGATGGCAATAATACTATTACAGTTACAGGTGCCGATGAAGCAGAATCATTGTTAAGCCCGCAAAAACTATTTTCTAATTTTTATGACAAAGATTTTACATATAAGTTAATTTCTTCTGCTGGTGCATCTTACCAAATAGAGTTAACGCCAACAGATCCTCGCAAGAACTTTGCTAAAGTGTTGTTATTTATTGATAAAGCTAAAAACATGTTTACCAAAGTAAATATTCTAGATAAAGGGAATAATAAAACTGAAATCAGCTTATCTAATTTAAATACAAATGCTGCCATTAATGATGTGATTTTTGTATTTAATAAACGTAAATATCCTGCTGGTGTTGAGATATTAGACTAATGCAGTTTCTAACATATCTTAAGCCATTTCTTAATTCGGAATGGCTTTTTTATTTTGCTTCCCATTATATTTATCTTATGAAAAAGATTGCCTCCTTTTTATTTTTGATTCTTTTAGCTGCAACTGTGAATGCACAGTTTTCTGTACGATTGGTCGTTACTGATGTGGCTACTAAAAAAGGCGACGATATTTATATTGCAGGAACTTTTAATAATTGGAATCCTAAAGATGAAAAGTATAAGTTAAAACCCTTTGCAGGTGGTAGAAAAAGCATTGTGATTAAAGATGTGGCTGCAGGTAACTACGCCTTTAAATTTACAAGAGGCAGCTTTGATAAAGTAGAATGTGCTAATGATGGTAGAGATATTACCGATAGAATTGTAGACGTTAATACAGATGTATCACAAGAAATAACTATTGCTGGCTGGAAAGATGATTATCCTGATAAGCCCAAGCGCTACACGGCTAGCCCACAAGTGAAAGTAATAGATACAGCATTTAAAATTCCACAGCTAAATCGTACAAGAAAAATATGGATTTACCTTCCCAAAAGTTATGGTACATCTACTAAAACCTATCCAGTTTTGTATATGCAGGATGGGCAGAATTTGTTTAACGAGCAAACGGCTGCTTTTGGTGAGTGGGGTGTGGATGAATGCTTAGATAGTTTGCAGCAAAAGCTAGGAAAAGAGTGTATTGTGGTTGGTATAGATAATGGTGGCGATAAGCGTTTAAGCGAGTATTCGCCTTACGATTATAGCTTAAAAGGTGCGTTTACTACACCAGAAAACAAAGGTGAAGGCAAGCAATATGTTGATTTCTTAGTGCAAACTTTAAAACCTTTTATCGATACAAAATACCGCACTAAAAAAGGGCCAGATTTTACGTTTATTGCTGGTAGTAGTATGGGCGGCTTAATTAGTGCCTATGCTATTATGCAATATCCACAAGTGTTTGGGGCTGCTGGTATTTTTTCACCATCATTTTGGATTGCTCCAAACATTTACACAGATGCTAGTAATTTTACGACCACTGCAATGCCTAGATTTTTTATCTACGCTGGCGCAAAAGAAGATGCCACAATGGTTAGTAATGTTACCAAAATGGAAGGGATTTTAAAAACAAAGCCACGTTATGAAGTAACTACACAAATAAGTCCTCTCGGTCAGCACAATGAGTCTTATTGGAAACTGGTTTTCCCTGATTTTTATGCTTGGTTGTTAAACCGCTAATTACTAGTGATTGATTGATGTACCATGATTTAGTGACGCCTTTTAATAAATTGTTAAAATTATGACAGCTTTTTTATTTAAAAAGGTAATCTAAGATACGGCTCAGTAAATATTGTTTGAGAAACTCATTGGTTGATGCGCCATAATTAAAGTGGTTTCATAGAAAATCATTGCAAATCATCATTAATCAGCGGTTACTATTAAGCAAAAATGTGACCCCTTCTATTGCTAATGCAGTATTAACAAAGATGGTTTTAGCCTCTTCTAAAAATTGGTCAAGGACTTCGTATTTACTGCTAAAATGCCCCATAATTAATTTATCTACCTCTGCTTTTAAAGCAATGGTTGCTGCTTGCTCTGATGTAGCATGAAAACGTAAAGCTGCCCTATCATTCATGTCTTTTAAATAGGTAGATTCATGATATAAAAGCGATACTTTCTTTACTATTGGCACTAGTGTTTCATCGTATACAGTATCAGCACAAAAAGCATAACTAAATACAGGTTTGTTAGCAATTGTTACCCATTCGTTTTTAATAATATCACCTTCTTTTGTTTCATAATCTTCACCCATTTTTAATCTATCGTAAAATGTAGTTGGTATTTCATGCTTATATATTGTTGTTTTATCAATTTTTCTGGGCTGTTTTCTCTCACGAATAATAAAACCTTTACATGCAACTCTGTGTTTGGTACTAAAACATTCTATCGTAAACTTATTGTCGCTCCAAATTAAGCCATCTTCTTCCAAACTATGAAAGTGCAAAGGATAGGGTAGCAATGTATTTGCAGCATTTAATTGTGCGTAAATAATGGGTTCTAATAGTGGTGGGGCAAATAAATGCAACTCGTTTTCTCGCCCAAGTAAACCCATGCTTGTAAGTAAACCCATTAGGCCAAAATAATGGTCCCCATGCAAGTGAGAAATTAGGATATAATTGATTTTGCTACGTCTAATTCTATATCTAGCCATTTGCATTTGTGTGCCTTCGCCACAATCTATCAAAATTAACTGGTCGTTCATAGTAACCACCTGTGCGGTAGGATGTCTATCGTACGCAGGAATTGCCGAATTATTACCTAAGATAGTTACACCAAGCATATATTAAAATTACAGGAATATTAGATACTTAATTGCATAATTTTTATGCACCAATTAAAGCGAATTACAGCGAATTACACGAATTTGTTTCAAATAACAAATTTTTAAATTTATTACATTGTTTTTTTATTTATCTAACTTAATGTAATTTATTTTCGATTCGTGTAATTTATTCATTTGCTTCAAACTCAAAATCATCGCCATCTAACAGTTCTCGTTCTATTTCTTCCATTTGTACAATATCCCAAGCCTCACTTTCTGTTGGTGTGATGTTTAAAACGTCAGTTAGTTCAAGTTTGTCAAATATTGCTTCAACTTCTGGCGTCATTTCGCAAATTACGAAGCTGGCATTTGCCTCATAAAAACGTTGCTGCCATTGCGTTATAGCATCGCAACTATTATCATTTATACTTCTTACATTTACTAGGTTAAAAATGGTATTTTTTATATCTTTTTGCAAAAGAATTTCACATAGGGTATTAAAATCCTCAGTCACATTGTCAGCAAAATGCGGCTCTAATGGCGTTGCAACCGTAAATTTTTCCTTGGTATCAATTTTGAACTTCATAGCTTATCTTTTCATTAACACACTGTGCATAAAACAGCAGAAACAATAGTCAAAAATATTCGTTATAATTGTATAGGCGAATTTTAAATTAGTAACATGGATAATAATTTTTCAGCACAAGTAAAAGAAATCATTTCATTTAGCCGTGAAGAAGCTTTACGGTTGGGAAATGACTTTATTGGTACAGAGCATTTATTGTTGGGTTTAATACGTGATGGTGAGAATACTGCCATTAAAGTTTTAAGGCAACTGAATGTAGATTTATACGAGCTCCGGAAGGAAATAGAACTGGCAGTAAAAGATAAAACGGGTAAAAATATTGCTAATATCAACAGTTTGCCATTAACCAAGCAAGCTGAAAAAGTAATACGTGTGACCGTTTTAGAAGCCAAAGCTTTAAAAAGCCCCTTGGTAGAAACTGAGCATTTAATGCTGAGTATCTTAAAAAATAAAGAAAATATTGCAACTCAAATTTTAAATCAGTTTGATGTGGATTACGATATGTTCAGAAACGAATTAGGTATGGTAGGCAGTTCTGCCCCTAACAATCCTCGCAACGAATTTCCTGAGGATCAAGATGATGAATTTGATGAAGAAAAGAAAGGCGGTTTTGGTGGTCAACGTGGTGGCACTGGTGCTACAGCTGGCAAGCAAAATCCTAATGCAAAAAGTAAAACACC
>JAYWCY010000281.1:0-2819 GCA_043780175.1 Chitinophagales bacterium | reverse complement strand
TAGGCATATGTACCATCGGCTTTTCTAAAGCGATAGTTATCTTCCCACTGGGTTTCTTTGCCATAAATAACATAATACAAACCCGCCATTACAGCTTCTACATCGTCTGGGTGAATATGATGTAGCCTAAAGCTGATATTTGCTTGTATTGTTTTTAGATTATGGCCAAAAATGGTTTCAAAGCCTTCGCCCCAATATATCTTGTCAGTTAGTAAATCCCAATCCCAAATGGCATCGGATGTGGCTTTGGTTACATATTCGTAACGTTGGTTGCTTTGTATAATTTTTTCTTCAGCAAGTTTATATTCGGTTACGTTTTGCGCTGTACCAAATAGGCGCGTGATATTGCCATTATCATCAGTTTCGCCATACCCATTTTCTTGAATAATGCGCTTCTGGCCACTGTGTGTGGTAATATGGTATGTAATGGTATAGGCCTTGCCAGTGGCTTGGGCATGTTTGCTAGTTTGTAATATCAGTTGCCTATCTTTTTCACTTACCAAATTAATAAATGCATCTGGCGTAAGTAAAAACTGGGTTTTATCAATGTCAAAAACTTTATACAACTCGTCTGACCAAGTAAGTGTTTCGGTTTTAAAATGATAATCCCAATAACCTAATTTGGCAACTTGCTGCGCGGTTGTTAATTTAAGTTCTCTATCTTTTAATATCTGAAAAGCTTTTTC
This sequence comes from Chitinophagales bacterium, assembly GCA_043780175.1. Taxonomy (GTDB): domain Bacteria; phylum Bacteroidota; class Bacteroidia; order Chitinophagales; family Chitinophagaceae; genus Parasediminibacterium. The sequence continues at coordinate 2,133 of JAYWCY010000281.1, read as the reverse complement.
TCGTTCCGTTACATCTAAACAAACGACCATCATACACGCTTTGTTTTGATGGGTAAACTTGTTGCCAGATATTTCTACTTGTATAATTGTACCATCTTTTTTTTGATGGATAAACTTGCCAAAGTGTAGAATGCCATCTCTGTTTGTGATGCTGTTTTGAGCTTTTTGTAAATGCGATATTTCACTTGCTGGTCGCAAATCTTTTAAGTTGAGGGTTAAAAACTCGTCTTTGGAATAGCCATAGTGCTTAATGGCAGCATCGTTTGCCTCTAAAATATTAAAAGTAGCAATATCATAAATCCACTTTGGTAAGGGGCTGCGTTCAAATAGTATTTTATATTTTTCTTCCGATTGTTTTAGTGCGGCTTCAGCAAGTTTAACATCGGTAATATCTTTGATAGTGGTTGATGTTTTTGAGATATTGTCGCTAGTGTCTACAATTACTGAGGTGATTTCACCAAGAAAAGTGGTGCCATCTTTTCGCTTAAATCTAAGTTCGCCTTTTGCCTTTCCTGCGCGTGTACGTTCTTGTAGCAGTTTGAGTATTCGAGGGTCACTTTCGTCTACCAAGCCTGCTCTACCCACGCTACAAATTTCCGCCTCTGTCATTTTAAAAATCTTACAAGCGGCAGCATTTGCAGAGAGAATCTCTCCACTTTGTAAAGTAAGTAAAATTGCATCTAAACTATTTTCAACTAATGTACGGTATTTTGCTTCGCTCTTTTTTATTTCTTCTTCAACTGCTAATTTTTCGGTAACATCGTTAAGTAATACCAAGGTTACTCGCCTGCCATTATAATCAAATAAATGACCACTAATATCCATAAACATGATATCGCCATTCTTTTTTTTGTGCCGCCAAATTTGTTTATGAATTTGACCATAATCTGCCTCAGATTTTGTGGCGGTTTCTATAAGTGTCACATCTTCTTGTGGTCGTATATCTTTTATGGTTAGTTGTAAAAACTCTGCTTTAGTGTAGCCGTACTTTATTTCGGCTTCTTGGTTGCAATCTACAATTACTAGGGTTTCAAAATCCCAAATAATCATGGGCAAGGGATTGTTTTCAAACAGGGTTTTGTATTTTTTTTCCGATTCAATTAACGCTGTTTGTTGTTGTTTTTTATCAGTGATATTTCTTCCTACACCATATCTTACTCTATTTTGATCATCCCAATTGGCCGTCCATTCCATCCATACCAAACTACCATCTTTACGTACGTATCTGTTTTCAAAATTTGTGGATTTATTACCAGCCATTATCTCAACTACTTTCGCTTTGGTTAGTACAAGGTCTTCTGAATAGATGAAATCCATAATACTTTTGCCCACTAGTTCTTCGGGTTTGTAACCCCAAACTGTTTCAGATGCGGCACTTACTTGTAAAAAAATATTGGCTTCATCTATAACACAAATCACATCTAGCGATGAATCTAAAACCCTACTTAGTTTATTTTTTGTAGCTTCCAGTGTTTTATTTGTTAATACCTCGTCTGTAATATTTTTCGAGTAACAAGCAACACCAATAATTGTATTAACTTCGTTGTATATCGGATTAAATGAGATGATGCCATATTCATAACTATCGGTAGTTGGGTTATAAAATTGTTCTTTAATAGCATAGTGCTCGCCATTTAATGCTCTGGCATAATAAGTTTGCCACTTTATATTCAATGCTTCGCCAAATTCTTTAATAAATACCGAGTCACCTTCTTTGGGTACTACACTTCCTACGGCTTGGATATTTTTTGAATAGGCTTTATTGGCAGTCACAAGGCATGCGTTGGTATCAATAGACCAAATTGCATCTTCTGTGGCATTTATCAGTGCTTCTTGATTGCTTTTAATACGGCCAATTTCTTTGCTTTGAGTAGTTATTTCAGTAACATCCATCACCGTAGATATCATTAAGTCTTGCTCAAATAAGGGGATATTTTTAGCATTAATGAAACGCTTTTCGCCTGTTTGGGTAGTTATTTCAATATTGTTCCAAGCCATTCTATTTATATCCCCACTTTTTATATCAGCCATTATGCGGTCAACAATACTTTTTCTGTATGCTTCATCGGGATATACTTTTTCAAAAAAGGTAGGCACATCTATAAGTACTTCTTCGGACCAGCCATAAATATT
>JAYWCY010000280.1:0-3474 GCA_043780175.1 Chitinophagales bacterium | reverse complement strand
GACCAAGCTGAGGTCAAACGGAGTGTCTCAAACTATGTTCTTATTCAGTTGACATGTACCGGAGTTCGCGAACAGGAAGCTGCTATTGAAATTGAGCCTGTAACCTATGCAACTTGCGCAACTAATTTTTATACTAATGGCGGTTCGGACGTGAAAGGATTTTCAATCATTAACCAAAAAAAAATTAGTACAAAAGCTGGATTTCAATACGCTAACATGCCCGTTAACCAAGCCGTCATTGACACTATTAACCAACGATTAGCAATTCATAATATCCATTTAACAACCGAAGACATTACCCATTTTAACCCAGCTTGGCAATTGGGTAAAAAAGATGTGGGGATTAATTGGAAACTCTAAAAAACCAAACCCTTAGCCCAATAAAAAACAGTAACTATTTTTTTAAACACTTTCTAAAAACGATGCGTCATGAAAAAAGTAATTTTTACATTTTTATTGCTTGTAACACTGGTTGCAGGTTATTCTCAAACAACTTATTATTGGGTAGGCGGTACAACAGGTGTTTGGGCTAGTGCAACTAGTTGGAACACTGTTATAAATGGTTCCGGAACTTCAAGAACAACAGTAGACCAAGCCATGGATATTTTAATTTTCGATGGAACTAATATTGGTGGTGGTACACCTAATACTGGTCAAATATTGCCCAGTATTACCGGTAGTGATGGTTGTATGCAACTAAAACTAGTAAATGGTGCTGATGTTGTAATGTATCGTTCTGCAGTAAGTTCTACAGCAACAGGTACGTCTATAATTTCGGTCAATGGTGATGGCACTTTTGCTTATAAAGATTTTATTATTGATGCAGCTAGCTCATTGAAGTTAGGTGCTGTATCTAACGCATTTGCACAAAGTTTTAATTTAAATCTTGGTGGTAATGCAACAGGTACAATATCTGGCACTGTAAGAATTATTGATGGCGGTTTTGCCAAAGCCTATCTAACGGTGTCACTTGTAAATACGTTAAATTTTGTATCAGGTTCAAAATGTTATACCAATAATACATTTGCAAGTTCGTATCCATTTGCACCTAGTTCTGCGGGTACAATTGCTTTAGGTATAGTGTTTCAAGCTGGTTCTGCACTTTATATACAAGGTGGCATTACACCGTATCCGTCTAGTACAACTATTCCAATTTCTTTTGCAACAGGTAGCACTTTAGAAATAGATGCTACACCTACCTCTACTGTTTTATTAGCAAATCGTACACTAGCCAATCTTATCATTGGTAATGGTTCGGCAATTGTTACTATTGTTGCAGATGGCTCTCCTAATAATATTGATAATTTAACCATCGCATCAGGCTGTACTTTAACAATAAAAGCAACAGGAACATTTCCTATTGCTGGAAATGTTGTCAATAATGGCACGTTAAACTGTGCTTCTGGCTATACAACTTCACATTTAATTTTTGATGGTAGTAAATCACAAACAGTTAGTGGTAATGCATTTTCTGTTGCAGCAATGTCTGTTGCTACGGATGCTGATGTAACGCTTAATACCAATGTTACAATTGGTTCAACTTCTAGTACACCAACGTCTGCTATTTCTGGCAAATTAAATGTTGGTAATTCTATTATTTCCAGTGGTGGCACTACAACACCTGGCTCAATTGCATTTAGAGCTGCTGCTGCTGCCACCACAACTGCTGCAGCAACGCTAACTGTTGGTAGTAATGCCGTTGTGCTCACATCTGCAACTTATTCTTTGGCAAATGTTTCTGTTGGCAATTTAGTTACAGGTACAGGTATTCAACCCAATGCTTACATTATTGCAACCAGTAGTAGCACATTCACTTTTACTATTTCAAAATTTGCTACACAAGCATTTGCCAATAATACTGGTACAATTACTATTAGCAATAACGCGGCTACATTTACAACTTCAAATGCTGGTGGTGTAGATGCATCTATTACTACAACTGGTGTAAGAAGTTTTAATACTGGTATAAATTATATTTTTAATGCAGCAACAAATTCACCTTTTACAACAAGCACCAACAATGCTACTGGTAATGTTACATTTAATGCTGTAGCTACAACTAACAAATCACAAACTATCGGTGGTATACTAACGCTTGCAAATGGTAATTTTAGCATTAATAATACAGATACGCTTAGGTTGTTAGGTACAGCAAGTATTGTAGGTACTAATTCGTCTCAATATATCGTTACAAAAACTAGTGGTGCAACTGTTGGTACGTTACGTATTGATAGTATTGCAACAACGAAAATATTTCCTGTAGGCTCTGTCTCTAATTATTTGCCAGTTACTATCACCCCTTCTGTAAAAGATACTTTTAATGTTAGTGTATTTGAAGGGCTTACTACTAATGGCTTACCAAATGGTACAGCATTTAATGCTACTCAAAAGCAGAGTGCTATAGATGCAGTTTGGATTATTAATCCTAAAACTAATAGTAACCAAAATAGTGCTATTACTTTAGGATGGGCCAATGCTTTAACCGGAAGTAGATTTTTAACGTTTACTAATTCACAAATTGGTATTGGTAGAAATGATGGAACAAACTGGATTGCAACAACAGGTACTTCGGCAAATAATAACGCACGAATTGCTACTGCTTCTTATAGTAATTATGGTAGTTTTAGTGTTGGCGAACTAGGTGGTGTGTTACCTGTGCAATTAGTAAATTTTTCGGCGTCTTTAATAGCGAATATTTCAAAACTATCTTGGTCTGTAACCAATGAAATAGGCATTACCCAATATATTATCCAAAAAAGCAATAATAGCGTATCATTTACCGATATTGGTGCTGTAACTGCTGATAACAATACTACTGCATTTACTAATTATACCTTTAGCGACATTGCTTTTATAAGCAGTAGTTATTACCGTTTAAAAATAATAAGTGTAAATGGTACAATAACTTTTAGCAATATATTGCTGGTTAATAATGGCACGCAATTTAAAGTAAGCACTTATCCTAATCCGGTAGTAAATACATTATTTATTGCAGGTTTAAAAGGTGGAGAGCTAGTGGTTTTATACGATGTAAAAGGCAAAACTATTTTGCAAAAAAATATAGGTGCAAATGCTTCTACAATAGGCATTGATGTAGTGGGCTTAAAAACTGGTATTTATCTTTTAGGGGTAATTGCAAATGGTAGCAAATTCACTAAAATCTTAATAAAAGAATAGAAATCAGTCATATCGCCTATTAATTATATTTGTTACTAATATAAAAGTCCGAACATATCGGCATCGTTCCCGGCAAGCATGCCGGGAACTTTTTTTTGAAAAAAATCAAATAAGGCTCTATTTTATTAGATTATTTTCTGTTTTAGTCTGTAAAATATAGATAAAATTAAATTGCGTTAATTCATACTTGTGCATCTTCTGGGATAATTTCCAGTTCTAATAATTAAGTTAGGTATAATAAATACGTATTGGTTTAAAATACCCCTGTTTATAATAAATTTTTTATTTATGTAAAGT
>JAYWCY010000279.1:0-2340 GCA_043780175.1 Chitinophagales bacterium | reverse complement strand
AAACACTTATTAGCATAAAATTGCTTGCAAACTTCTTTCCCACAATTTGTGTATATCAAAAAGTAGTTTTGTACCAGAATGAAATTAAATTTGAGAAACGTAGACGCAATCAAATAAACCCATTAATCACAATTAAAATTTATTGCATTGACAGAAACAATCATTAGTCTTAATTCGGTAAATCCGATAGAATTTTTTGGAGTAAATAATGGCAAACTTGATAAATTAAAAAAGAAGTTTCCTTTATTAAAAATCTTATCTCGTGGTACACAAATTAAAATTAGTGGAGCACCAGAGCAAATTGATACAGCGAAAGAAAAAATTGATCTCATTATTCAATACCTAGAACGCAATGGTCATTTAAGTGAAAATTATTTTGAACAAATTCTTGGTGGTGATGATGCAGAAACTATTGACAACTTTATAGAACGCAATCCTAACGACATTTTAGTATTTGGCCCTAATGGCAAAACAGTAAGAGCCAGAACTGCTAACCAGAAAAAAATGGTACAAGCCTGCGATACCAACGACATTGTATTTGCAATTGGCCCAGCTGGTACAGGTAAAACCTATACAGCTGTTGCACTAGCCGTAAGAGCATTAAAAAATAAAGTGGTTAAAAAAATTATTCTTACCAGACCTGCAGTTGAAGCTGGTGAAAGTTTAGGTTTTTTACCTGGTGATTTAAAAGAAAAAATTGACCCTTATTTAAGACCATTGTATGATGCATTAGATGATATGATTCCTGCGGATAAATTGGGTTATTATATGACCACAAGAACCATTGAAATTGCACCTTTGGCTTACATGCGCGGTAGAACGCTGGACAATGCATTCATCATTTTAGATGAATCGCAAAATACCAACGACTTACAGATAAAAATGTTCTTAACACGTATAGGGCCAAATGCAAAAGCCATTATTACAGGCGATCCAACACAAATAGATTTGCCTCGTAACCAACGCAGTGGCTTAGAAAAAGCGTCTCGTATTTTAAAAAACATTGAGGGTATTGCGCATGTTGAGTTGGATGGCGAAGATGTGGTAAGACACCGTTTGGTAAAAGCCATTATTAAAGCATACGACCAAAATCAGGAAACTGATGACAGAAGCTATCATCGCTAATAACTATATATTTAAAAAGCGAAAGGCAGTCTCAATACTGCCTTTTTGCATTCTGCTGCATTTACAATGCTTTAAAGCAATAAATAATTGAACTTTAATTGATTGTGGAATAATTTTAGTGCTATAATTCCGTTAATCTTGTTGTAACTCTCAATCAATGGTTTATTATTGAACCATAAAACTATTTTATACTCATGAAAAAAATTGTATTCATTATTGTAATAGCGGCTAGTACTACAGCGGTATTTGCCCAAACTAAACCCGTGTATAAGCCTAAAAAGCGAGTGACTACTTACAAAAAACCTGTTACTACTTACCCAGCGAGAACGTATAAAGCACCTGGTAAAACGTACTCAACTACCTCACCTGCAACCTTTCCTGCAACCAATCTTGTTAATAAAAATGTTGTTTATCAATATATTGATACCACATTTGTAAATAGTGACAATCAGTTTCCTGTAAATGGCAATGCAGGTATTGGTACAAAAGCACCCCAAGCGGCTTTAGAAATTAAGCGTAATGCTGGTGACACAAGACGTAAAAATGTATTATTACAATTAAGTAATAGTTGGTCACCAAATGGACAGAACGAACCAAGCATTATGTTTTCTAATGGCGATTTAAGCGACCCAAAAAACGTAAGCTACTGGACCGTTGGTGCAAGAGTTTCTGGTGATAATACCATTAAAACGCCACAAACATTTAAAATTTGTTATAAAGCACCTGGTGTAGATTTAGATCAAGAAGTTTTCTCTATTGACACATACCATGGCAAAGTGAAAATTGGCGATGTCAGTACTAATTTTGATGGCTATAAATTATTTGTAGAAGAAGGTATTTTAACAGAAAAAGTAAAAGTTGCCGTTAAAAATTCAGAAGATTGGTTTGATAATGTATTTGAATCTGATTACAAATTGATGAACATTTACGATTTAGATGGTTTCATTAAAAAGTACAAGCATTTGCCAGACATGCCAACCACTGAAGACGTAACCACAAACGGTTTAGACTTAGGGAAAATGAATGGCTTATTATTAAAGAAAGTTGAAGAATTAACCTTATATATGATAGACTTAAAAACACAGCTAGACGAAACAAAGAAAATAGTAGAAGAATTAAAGAAGAAAAAGAAATAATCTAGTCTGACATTTTAAAAAGCCTTGCAATATTTGCAGGGCTTTTTAATGTAGTAAAGTTTTAAAATAATTAGCAAGA
>JAYWCY010000278.1:0-7531 GCA_043780175.1 Chitinophagales bacterium | reverse complement strand
GCTGATTCTGATGGGTTATCTGTGGTGTTTGGATGTGATGCTGCGCCGGGCGATAAGTTTTTTAACTGTCCTTCTGCTTTTACCAAAAAGTCTTTTAGGTTGGTTTCTTTTTCTTTTAAATAATGCAATTTTTGAGATGCTAAATTCTTTTCATTCTCTTTGGTACGCAAGTTTTGCTGCAATTCATTAAACGCAACCTGCATGCTATGCAAGGCTTTTTCTTTTTCAATAAAGCCTAGTTTTTCTTGCTCAATGGCTGCTTCTTCTGTCGCAATTTCGGCATCCAAACGCATTTTTTTATTGGCTTCATTTTCTTGCTGCTCGTTGAGGCTTTTGTAGGTAACATTGAAACCTTCCAAAGCTGCTTTGGCAAGTTCTATCGCAATATCTTTGTATTCTTTCTTTAGTTCAAAATATTTTTCGGCTTTTTTCGCTTGATTTTCAAGTGTTTTTAACTGATTATTAATTTCAAATAATAAATCTTCAATACGGGCTAAATCTTGCTCGGTAGCATCAAGTTTACTTTTGGCTTCTTTTTTTCGAGTTTTATAAATGGTAATGCCTGCTGCTTGTTCCAGCATTCTACGGCGGCTATTTTCCTTATCCCGAATAATATCATCCACCATACCAAGTTCAATAATAGCGTAGCTATCGGTGCTGATACCAGTATCTAAAAAGAGGTTATGAATATCTTTTAAACGGCAGCTCACATCATTCAAACGATACTCGCTATCGCCGTTTTTATAAAACTTTCGAGTAACCGTTACGGTGCTAAATTCTGTAGGTAAAAGGTTCCGGGTATTTTCAAATGTTAAGCTCACTTCAGCCAAGCCACTAGCACTGCGTGTTTTAGAACCATTAAATACCAAAGCGCCTTGATTTTCGCTACGAAGTGCACTAATTTTTTGTTCGCCAATAACCCAGCGAATGCTATCAATAATATTACTTTTGCCACATCCATTGGGGCCAATAATCCCAGTTATACCTTCATCAAAAGTAACGACCGTTTTATCAGCAAAACTTTTGAAGCCCTTGATTTCTAAACTCTTTAAACGCATAGCCAAAACCCTTTTAGTACCTGCGAACATACGGTTTTACTGATAAAAAGATCAGTTATTGCATAGTGCTGTGGAGAAGTAGTGAGGAATAATTGAGATCCAATAATTATTTTAAAAATAATTGTAAAAAAATATATTATAACCACTTGAGAAATAACACTTCTAGTCGTAAATCATTAATTTTCAACATTTAATATTATTTTATTTATGCATAAATCCTGTGTGTATTCTTTTCCTTTCTAGGATAACCAATCTTTAAAAACTATTTAGACTTTACAGGTATTAAATTTGCTTTGTTACAGTTTATCTAACCAAAAAAGTCTTTACATGTATTATTCTTCTATTTTCAAAAGAAGTCTTTGGTTTTTAATATTATTTCAAATTCAATTAATTGGTTTTTCGCAAAAAAAAACAGAGAAATTGTTTCATGATTCAGTACTTATTACAGCCAAACAAGATACAGTCGTTTTTTTTCTAATAAATAAAATTGCAGCTTATACTTTAACCATTGATAGAAATAATGCATTTATCGATCGGGAAATTGACATAAAAAATATAATTGATACCTTGCCGGGTATAGAAAGCCAGCTTAAAAGATTTAAAGCCCGACTTGAAATTGGCAATAGTACTTGGAATATTAGAGGGATAAATAGTACTACAATTATGCTAAAAGGCATTGTTGAAGATTTGACAGAATTTGATAATGTATTACAAGATTATAGCAACAAACTCTCTAATAATAACAATGTATTGAGTAAAATACTAAAAGATTCCACCATTTATGCAACAATGCCCGATGCAGTATTGCAGGATCAAATGGATGATGTAAATTTTGAGGCACATAAACTAGATTCAATCCAAAGAAATATTCTTACCAATGTAAATATCTTACGTAATAGAGCGTTGGTTGCGCTTTTGCAAGCAAATGATATGGTATCGGATTTGACATACATGAATATTGCTAAAAAACGAATGATGTGGCACCAAGAGGAGGCGCCATTATTTTCAGCTTCACCCACTAGTTATAAAAAAACACTATTAGATGTAACTGATGATGCCATTCAAAGGGTAACACACAATTTGAGTCGGTATTGTAAAAAAAACAGTGGAACTATTGTCATTTCATTTGTGCTATTTGCATTTTTTACCATCTGGAATTTTTTAAACTTATCAAAAATCATTAAAAAAATAGACAATCTTTTAGTAATTCAAAATCTACAATTTAATATGATCAATGTTTGGATAGCTGGCTTATTTGGCTTGTTTATGTATGCGCCATTGTTTTTTGCCAATCCTTCCATGTCATTTTTGCATTCATGTGAATTTATTAGAACGATTTTTCTAACCATTTTAATTCTAAAATATTTACCCCACTTTTCAAAAATAATGTGGGTTGCTATTTTTACACTGTGGCTAATATACGTAGTAGATGATTTATTTTTAGAGTCGGCTTATGGCGAAAGATGGATATTATTTGTTGCTAGTGTATTTTTAATGTTTGTTTTTATTGTACTATTCCGCAACAACAAAAACTACTTTATTGGCATATCAGAATCTCCAATTACAAAGCCTTTATTACTATTTAGTATTTTATTGGCATTTGCTTCAGTGATTTTTAATATTTTGGGTAGAGTAACCCTTACAAAAATATTGGGCGTAACCGCTATTCAAAGCCTGGTTTTAGGGATTTCATTAAAAATATTTTGTGCATTAATTTTAGAAAGTATTTATATGCAAGCCGAGGCCCAAAAGGATGGTCCACTGTCGAGTTACATCAACTTTGAGGATTTAAAAGTAAAATTTAAAAGAAATATTTGGGTAGTAGCAATTTTACTCTGGCTTTTAGGCATTATTAGAAATATTACGCTTTACGATGTTATCAAACTAAAAATCATTCATTTTTTCACAGAAAATAGAACAATTGGCAGCTTAAATTTTACTTTACAAAATGTAGCTATATTTATAGTAATCATTTGGATATCTACAATAATCTCTAAATTTATCCATTTTTTGTTTGGCCAGCAGATAGAAAAAACTACCGGTAAAAGAAGCTCTCTTGGCTCGATGATTTTATTAATTAGATTAACCATTTGGACAATTGGCTTTTTTATTGCTATTGCAGCATCGGGTATTCCAATAGATAAATTGTCAATCATGATTGGCGCTTTAAGTGTAGGTATTGGTTTTGGCCTACAAAATATAGTCAATAATTTAGTATCGGGTATTATCCTTGCTTTTGAGCAACCAATACAAGTTGGCGATCAAATTGAAGTTGGTACAAAAAGTGGCGTGGTAAAGGAGATTGGTGTTAGAAGTAGTACTATTAGAAGTGGTGATGGTGCCGATATTATTATCCCAAATGGTGATTTATTGTCGCAGCATCTTATAAACTGGACTTTGCAAAATAGAAATCGCAGAGTAGAATTTACGATAGGCATTTCATATTTAAGTAATATTGGCCAAGCAAAAGCAATTATAGAAAATACACTAGCAAAAAATGATAAAATTTTGCATTCACCAGCGCCTTCAATAATTGTTAAAGAACTGGCTGAAAAAACTGTAGATATGAGCATCATGTTTTGGGTACCCGATTTGTCTACGGCAGGTACTTTACGAAGTATTGCTATGATAAGTATTTACGAAGCACTTAAAGCAGAAGGTGTATTTACAAAAGAATATTACGAGTCATTAGGTTTTAAATAAATTACAAATATTTATAAAGCATTTACTCAAAGCATCGTATTTTGAGACTATTAAATTATGTTAAAGAATCTATTAGGCATTGTCATACTATTTTTTGTTTATACCGTATCTGGACAAAATGGTTGTACCACTTTAGGGCAAAACCCAAATACGGCATTTCCAGTGTGTGGTACTACTGTTTTTTCTCAAAACACGGTACCTAGCTGCAATGGTGCCAATATTCCTGTGCCACCTTGTGGTCCTGGATATACTGATGTAAATCCATTTTGGTACAAATTCACTTGTTTTCAAGCAGGCACTTTGGGCTTTTTAATATCACCCATTGTTAATAGCGATGACTACGACTGGCAAATTTTTGACATAACAGGTAAAAATGCAAACAATGTTTACACAGATGCAAGCATGTTTGTGTCCTGCAACTGGTCTGCAAATACTGGTCAAACTGGTGCTAATAGTACTGGTGGCCAATTAAATAATTGCGGTGGCTATACTTATTCTAACATTAGTGCTATGCCTTCACTCATACAAGGGCATAATTATTTAATGATGATAAGTAATTTTTCGCCATCCCAAGCGGGCTATAAATTATCTTTTGGTGGTGGCACAGCAAGTATTACCGATACCCTGCCCCCAAAATTAGTATCTGCAAAGGCATCCTGCGATGGATTTACCATAGGCATTAAGCTAAATAAAAAAATGAAATGTGCAAGCCTAGCGGCAAATGGCAGTGATTTTAATATTAGTAATGGTGCTGCAACGATCGTTAGTGCTGTTGGCACTACTTGTGCTACCGCTTTTGATACGGATTCTATAATTATTACATTCAATAATGCGCTAGCAGCTGGCAATTATGTGTTAACTGCAAAAAATGGTAGTGATGGTAATACTATTTTGGATAACTGTGATAATGGCATTTTGGTTGGCGATACTTTGCCCCTAACCGTTATTTCGACAATGCCAGCCTTACTTGCCCGGGTAGATAACTCAGCATGTGCTACTCCACAAATTGTCGTAAGATTTACCGACTCTGTACGTTGTAGTTCTATTGCACCAGATGGTAGCGATTTTGTGGTTACAGGTCCAAAAACTGTGGCTATTAAGAATGCCATTGCAACATGTGGTGCTAGCGGACTTACAAATGTTATTTCCTTAACACTTTCGCCTACAATTACAACTGCTGGCATTTATACGATTGCCATTAAAAAAGGTAGCGATAATAATACTTTATTAACTGCCTGTAACAAAGAAACGCCAGTTGGCAATGCATTGTCATTTACCACTTTTGATACAATATCTGCTAAATTTACTTATACCGTAAACCCTGGTTGTGTAAATGATACCATTCATTTTTCTCATATACCTAATGGCAATATTTATAAATGGGCATGGGATTTTGGCAACGGTCAAACATCCAGCTTAGAAAAACCAGTTATTGTAGTACCTAATATGGGTACCTTACCAGTATATTTATATGTTGGAAATGGTGTATGTAATGCTGGGTATAGAGATACCGTTATACTCAATTTTGATGCTGTAAAAGCTAGTTTTACAGTTCCATCGCCTATATGCCCTACTAATAATTGGGCTATTACAAACAATAGCTCAGGAAATATTAGTACTTACGCTTGGGATTTTGGCAATGGCACTACCAGCAATTTAAAAAATCCTCCAAGCTTTGCTTATCCTGCCTCACCAATGCAAAAGCAATATCCAATACAGCTGGTTGTTGCCAATGCCCTAGGCTGTAAAGACACTGCAGTACAAAATATTATTGTAAAAGCCAATCTGCCTGCAACGCTTGACAGTATTACAAAAGCTGCGTGTAAACCTCAGGATATTGTGGTTCACATTAGCACTACCATCAGATGCAATACAATTGCACCTGATGGTAGCGACTTCGTAATCACTGGTACTACGCCTGTAACTATTACAAAAGTGACAACTACTTGCACCAATGCTGGTTTTACGAAGGACGTCACATTAAGCTTAGCACAACCAATATATACTGCTGGTAATTATAAAATAACCCTACAAAAAGGCACTGATGGCAATACTATTTTAAATGATTGTGATGTAGAAACAGCCGCTGGTGCAAGCCTATTATTTACCACTGGCGATACGGTATCCGCAAAATTCTCAAGGAACATTACTTTAGGTTGCACAAACGATGGCATACAATTTATAAATAATGGCAAAATTGGCATTACCAATTGGAATTGGAATTTTGGTGATGGCAGAACCTCTGTTTTACAAAATCCTAATATCTTATTTCCAACAGCGGGTAATTTTCTAGTTTCATTAAATGTTACCAATGGGTTTTGTACAGATACGCTTACAACACCTATTGTACTAGCATTTGATACGGTAAAAGCGCGTTTTGAAGTGCCTGAGTTTTTATGTCCAAATGAAATTTGGTCAATTTTAAATACCAGCACTGGAAAGATTCTCAACTACGATTGGGATTTTGGTGATGGCACTAAAAGCATGTTACAAAATCCAAATACATTTAATTATCCAATTCCAACCGCTGTTACGCAAAAGAAATATAATATTAGATTAACCGTATTTAATGCCATTGGTTGTAGCAGCACATTTACGCAAAATATTATAGCATTAAAATCTTGCTACATCGCTGTACCCACTGCATTTACACCAAATGGTGACGGATTGAACGATTATTTGAGCCCTTTAAATGCCTATAAAGCCGATAATTTAGAATTTATTGTATACAATCGATATGGAAATATTGTATTCCAAACAACAGATTGGACGCGAAAATGGGATGGGAAAATAAATGGCATTTTACAACCAACAGGTACATATGTGTGGCAATTAAATTATACAGATAGAGATACCAAAAAACAAATTAAACAAAGAGGTACATCGGTATTAATTAGATAAGATAAAATCTTTAAGCAAAAAATAGAGAACCGTATTAGGTAACGTTTTGTATAAATGCATCAATACTTTTAACGCCAAGTACTTTTTCCGAAATAAAGCCTTCCGCATATTGTACACCAATTCTTTTGCCTAGCATCATGGCTCTTGCCTTTACAGTTTCTAAAAATTGAGGTGATGAAATATACGTTTGTGGTTCATCGGTACTTGGGCTATTAAACTGGGTTTTATAAGCTAAAATAGCTTCAATTTTTTTATCAAAAAAAGAAGATATATCAATTACAAATGAGGGTTGTATAAACCGATCTTGTATATAATGGAAAATATATTTAGGTCGCCAGGCTTGTTGAAAAACCCCATTAGATTCGGTGGTAATTTTTCTTAATCCAGATAAAAAAGCAGCATCTGACACCAATTTTGCACTACGTCCATGGTCTGGATGTCTATCTTCTGGTGCATTACACAAAATAATTTCAGGTTGATATCTTCTTATAGCTGTAATTATTAAACGTTGGTGTGCCTCATCATTTTGAAAAAAGCCATCAGCCATTTTAAGGTTATCACGTACAGAAACACCCATCAATGTGGCAGCAGTATCGGCTTCGTTGTAACGTGTTTCCATGGTACCTCTTGTACCCAATTCGCCTTGCGTTAAATCGATAATACCCACCTTTTTACCTTCGGCAATTGCCGCTAAAATAGTACCACTACAACCTAATTCTACATCGTCGGGATGTACGCCAAAAGCCAATATATCTAATTTCATGCATCATTTTTTTATAGTATAACACCGATAAACTTAAGCGTATAATGCTGATTTAAAGTCTACAATTCTATTTTGGGTTGTTTCTGTTTTACGGCAGTCCAAAAAA
>JAYWCY010000277.1:0-4212 GCA_043780175.1 Chitinophagales bacterium | reverse complement strand
ACAATACTACCAGTGGCTGTATCCATCTTATAAATACTTGCCGATTTGCCATCATTAAAAGTCCACAAACCGTGTTTGGTAAATACCAATCCTGATGATTCTTTAAGTTTTGCATCAAATACTGTTTTAAGTGCAGGTTTAATATTTTGTGCTTCGCAAATAGTTGCTATCAATAAACAAGCAAATAATAATAGTAACTTTTTCATAATAAGATAAGAGTGTAAATATGTATTTTAAATCATAAGATATCGATGATGAAGTGAGCATTTACTTCGATTCTTTTACCAATCTTCTTAAAATAACCCATTGTTTTAAAGCATCACGAGAATCAATGGCTGGGTAGCCCAATACTTTAGCGCCATCCCCAAAATTATTAATCACACCCGATTGACCACCTACAAGCACACCATTACCAAGTGTTACATGGTCTGAAATACAAGCACCACCACCTACAATGACACCATCACCAAGTGTTACCGAACCAGCTAAGCCGCTACTGCCTGCCAAAATACAGCAACGCCCCATTTTACTGTTATGACCAATTTGTACTAGGTTATCAATTTTGCAACCATCACCAATGGTGGTAGCACTAAACTTGCCTCTATCTACACAACTATTTGCCCCAATTTCTACACCATTACCTATGATGACGTTGCCAATATGTGGAATTTTAATTAGGCCTTTGCCATCTGGACTAGGTCTAAAACCAAAACCATCCGCACCAATAGTTGCATTTGGATGAATAATGCAATAATCACCAATCTGGCATCTTTCTCTTATTACTGCACCGCTCCAAATGGTAGTACCTGTGCCAATAGTGGTATCATCTAAAATGGTTACATTAGGATAAAGTGTTACGCTTTTACCCAAAACTACGGCTTTGCCAATATAGCAACCCGCACCTATCTGGCAGCCTTCGCCAATAATTGCCGTAGGGTGAATAGTTGCGTTTGGATGAATAGCCGTCTCAAACACAGGCCCTTCTTCTACAAACATTTCCAGCACCAAAGCCATAGCCACATCGGCATTTTTTACTTTAATGATCGCCTTATTATCGCCTGCTTCTAATGGAATATCTTCATTTATTATTGCTGCACATGCTTTAGAACTGTCCCAGCCTTTTGCATATTTCTTATTGCCTATAAATGTTATTTGAGATGCATTTGCTTGCTCTAATTGCTCTGGACCAGTAATTAATTGTGTGGTATTGCCCACCAAAACCCCTTTCAGTATGTCGTTAATTTGTTGTATGGTATATGCTTTCATAAGCAAGTTGTTAGGTTAATTAATGGCTGTATAGGTACGTAAATATTATGACCTATGATAAGAGATGGGGAAAATTAACAATTTAACCATGGTTTATTTGTTGGGTTTATTACTATTATCACACGGCACTTTTGCTTTTGCAAATTTTGCCAAAGGGTTGATATTTTATTTTGCTTTCGCATTATTGTAATTGCCTTTTCAAAATTGAAAGAGTATTTTTTAATATATTAAAATATGTAATAATACTATATCAATTGGGTTAAACATTGGTAACACAATAAAAAATTGAAGCGATTGTCTTATATCTGTAGACTTTTAAATGAAGCAATAGATATTTGCCAAAAATAAAATAACAAGAAGATGAAACTAACCAATAACAAAATTCTAATTACAGGCGGTGCAAGTGGTATTGGCTTAGGCCTTACCGAACGCTTTATTCAAGAAAATAATACCGTAATTATTTGTGGTAGAAGAGAAGATATATTGCAAGAAGCTGCCAGTAAATTTCCTTCTGTTATCACCAAAGTGTGCAACTTGTCAATAGAGGCAGACCGCATAGCATTGTACAATTGGGTTACTGAGCATCATAGCGATTTGAATGTATTGGTAAACAATGCAGGTATACAAAATTGGATGAGTATTGCAGACGATAACTTTTACCAAAAAGCGACTGCCGAAATTACCACCAATGTATTGGCACCCATTCATATGGCGTCACTTTTTGCCAACTTGCCTGCATTAAACACTATCATTAATGTAACCTCAGGGTTATCATTTGTGCCACTTGCCAAAGTGCCTGTGTACTCTGCTACCAAGGCATTTTTCCATTCCTTTACCTTGTCGCTACGCCACATGTTAAAGGCAAAAAATATTGAAGTGATAGAAATGATTCCGCCAGCTTTAAATACCGATTTGGGTGGAAAAGGCTTACATGATGGTCAACCGCCTGTGAGTGCTTTTATAGAAGCTGTGTTTCAGCAAATGCAAGCAGGTAAAACCGAACTTACTTTTGGCTTTAGCGACATTATGGCCAATGCCAACCCAGAAACTATTCGAGAAACTTTTAATAAAATGAATCCATAAGTCGCGGTACAATTGTTACTACTTTATTAGTATATGCAACATTAAATTATAAAATAGGTGCACAGGGCATCATACACAACATTATGTTCTCTAGATGTGAGATCTTGCTTAAGTAATAGACTTGAATGGTAACAGTGTAGGTTTACTTGCCGAATGGTAATATCTAACCACGACATCAAACATCCTGACTTTTTTATGGATACCGTTGGCGAGCAATCAATGAATGGTAATTTTATTCGACAGCCTAAAATTAAAAAAGTAACACAAGCAAAAACATCTCTATTGAAATGAAACGACAATTTGTATTATCCTCTCTGCTTATTATTCTTGTTTATTGTCAACAAAATAATTTATTCAGTCAAAAACACACAAGTGAAATTTTAAGAGAATCTATAAAACTTGAAACCGACAAAATTTTTGATAAATTGGTTGAAGTTAGAAGATACTTTCACAAAAACCCTGAATTGGCAGGTAAGGAAAAGCAAACACAAGAATTCATAAAGCAATATTTGTTGGGCTTAGGGATCGTAGTTAAAACTGACATTTACGGGTATGGAATTGTGGGAATTTTAAAAGGAGATAAAAAAGGTAATAAAATTGCTTGGCGAGCCGAGATGGATGCATTACCAAATGACTTTCCAGATATTGTTGATTTCAAATCAAAAGTAAAAGGTGTTCAGCATAGTTGTGGGCACGATATACATTTAGGAATTGCTTTAGGAATTGCTGAGGTTTTAGCAAAAAATAAGCATTCCTTAAGTGGGACAGTCTATTTTATTTTTCAACCCGAAGAAGAAACATTTTTTGGGGCAAAGAGCATGCTTAACAACAATTTACTTTCTAAAATAACACCTGATGAAATTTATGGATTGCACGTAACAGTACTTCCCGTTGGGCAAATTATGGTAAAGCCAAATGAAATTTTTGCATATCAAAAAAGGTTTAGACTTAAATTTAAAAATGGGTTGTCCAAAGAAAATTTAAATGAATTGACAAAAAATATATACAACAGTTTATCTCGTTCAAAAAATAACAGTAAGCCTTGGGAAATACAAAATATAGCTGATCCCCAAATTGGACTCATGAATCCTAATACAATTTTTAAAGATTATTTGATAATTGATGAAAATTTTACCAATTATTCTGAAAACAATGAAATCTTATTAGAAGCTAATTTATATGAGACCAATTCAAGCAATCTAAATGACATTATTCCTAAAATAAAACAAGTTATAGAAGCCAGCAATTTTAAAGATAAACTGCTTTCTGTTTCATTTATACAAGAAAATCCTACAGTTAATAATGATAAAAAATTAACAGCCATTGCCATAAAAACGCTTGACAGTATTTATGGAAAAGGGTTTGTAACTGCAGATTATGGGCAAGTTCCATTTTTTAATGACGATTTTGCATATTTCCAACAAAAAATACCAGGTGTTTACTTTCTTCTTGGAGGCTCGAATTTTGAAAAAGGAATTATTGCAATGAATCATTCGCCCAATTTTAAAGTTGATGAATCGTGCATAAGAATTGGAGTTAAAAGTTTTTCATCATTAATTCAAGAAAGACTAAAAACTAAATAACAAAACCCGCAGCCAATATTGAGAAGTATAGCCGAAGTTTTCAAACGACTTGCAACCTGCAAGATGGCTATCGGGGCTTTTGAAGATACGTTGTTGATCAACGCCCATTTGGGTTTTCGAAGTTGTGTTATATGTAATTAGTAGCTTTTGTGGTAGGGCTTGCTGGGCAATAGTTGAGGTGCACTATTTGGCTGTTGAAAATTGGTATTGGATTTAATTAAGTAACTGCTAGTCACTAGCCAGATGCCAGCGCCAGTGGATTTTTTTTAGAAATACGCCT
>JAYWCY010000276.1:0-5387 GCA_043780175.1 Chitinophagales bacterium | reverse complement strand
AAAAATAAAATCAAATTGCTCACTACATGTGTTCATATAACTAAACACATCCATCTGTATCACTTTTGCATTTTCAATACTAAGCATCGTACAATTCTTTTTTATAAAGCCATGCATGGTACCATCTTTTTCTATAATAGTTAAGTCTTCTGCACCACGAGATGCTACTTCGTAACTAATACAACCGGTACCGCCAAATAAGTCCAATGTTTTGGTGCCTTCAAAGTCTATCCGGCTTTGTAAAATATTAAATAACCCACTTTTTGCAATATCTGTTGTAGGTCTGGTATGTGGCATATTGACTGGTGGTGCAATGCGTCTACCACCATATTTTCCTGATATTATTCGCATATATATATTAATTTAATCATATAAACATACAGAAAAGCTGAGCATTTCTTAAAAAACTATGTGCTTACTGTGCCTATGTAGTAAGTTAAAATCCTATTTTTTGAATGCAAAGTAAACTGCACCAAGTATAAATAAAAAACTTACCAAATATTTCATTTGAAAAGGCTCTTTTAAATACAACACAGCAAAAACCGTAAATACAACCAGTGTAATTAACTCTTGTGTAATTTTCAGTTGAAAGCCATTAAATCCATCTGCAAAACCTGCACGATTGGCAGGCACCATTAAGCAATATTCAAAAAAAGCAATACCCCAGCTTATCAATATCGCTTTCCAAATAGGCACACCAGTATCTTTTAAAAAACCATACCATGCAAATGTCATGAATATGTTTGAGCAGGTTAATAACGCAATTGTTTTTATCATCGACTAATTCTTTAAAGTTTTGCAAATAACTGCAATTACTACAGTATATTAGTATTCAAATTGTCACTTTGCCATCTGAAATAGCTCAAGCACAATAGTTGTTGTAATAATAACATTGATTAAATGTAAGACTATGAATAAGTTTCAGGCGATAATTAAGTTTACAATGGACGAAGATTTTATGGTATTGGTACCACCACACCGCACATACATTAATTTTTTAATGAATAAAGGCATTATTGATAGCTATGCAGTAAGTATGGAAACACAAACCTGCTGGATAACGCTTAATACCGAAAGTAAGGCAAAAGCAGACAGCTATTTGGCCAAAACGCCATTATACAAATATTGGACTTATACAATAGAAGAATTATTTGTATACGATAGCCAGCATTACCGCCTACCAGCGTTGCAATTCAATTAAATATTATTTTAAGCTGCACGTTTTAACAACTATTTAAAAGCTTGCCATTCGGCAAGTTTTTTTATTTTATGTAACCAACTACTGTCATTCTTTTTAGCTGCGGTTGCGTCGCACACTGCAGCATTTGTAATTTCTTCAACCACTTATGCAAAAGCACTAAAATCTACTCATAAAACAATTACTTTGCAGCAACTAATTGTTTATGGCAAAAGATAAAAAGCAAGCAGCGCTAGGTTTTATTTTCATTACATTACTAATAGACATTATTGGTTTTGGCATCATTATACCAGTTTTACCAAGTTTAATACAAAGCCTTATTCATGGCACAATGAGCCAAACTGCTAAGTATGGTGGATGGATGGTTTTTGCTTATGCTAGTACTCAATTTTTGTGCTCACCTATAATGGGCAACCTTAGCGATAAATATGGTCGTAGACCAGTTTTATTATTCTCATTATTCGGTTTTGGTATAGATTATTTGTTTTTGGCTTTCGCGCCTTCCATCTTTTGGCTATTTATTGGTAGAATGATAGCAGGTATTACTGGCGCAAGTATTACAACCGCAGCTGCTTACATTGCTGATATTAGCACACCAGAAAAACGTGCGCAAAACTTTGGAATGATTGGCGCTGCATTTGGCCTTGGTTTTATCATTGGGCCATTTTTAGGCGGTACATTATCACATTATGGCCTAAGGATTCCATTTTTTGCAGCAGCCGGTTTGTCATTACTTAATTGGTTATATGGCTACTTTATTTTACCGGAAAGCCTAAGTAAAGAAAATCGTAGAGAATTTGATTGGAAACGTGCTAATCCATTAGGTGCATTAAATCAACTAAATAGGTATCCAGTAATTGCAGGGTTAGTGATGTCAATAACATTAATTTATATTGCCGCACATGCAGTACAAACAACTTGGAGCTATTTTACTATTGAACAATTAAAATGGGATGCGAAAATGATTGGCTATTCGCTAGGTGTAATTGGTGTTTGTATAATGATTGTGCAAGGGCTCATAGTAAGAATAGCGATACCAAAATTGGGGCAAGAAAAAAGTGTGTATGTTGGTTTAGCATTTTATACATTAGGATTTATTCTTTTTGCTTACGCATCAACTACTTGGATGATGTTTGCATTCACGGCTGTATATTGCTTAGGTGGTATTGCAGGGCCATCTATTCAAGGGTTGATATCTACCCATGTGCCAGCCAACGAGCAAGGCGAATTACAAGGCGCATTAACCAGTTTAATGAGTGCAACATCTGTTATAGGTCCGTTAATTATGACCAATATTTTCGCTTTTTTTATTAAAAAAAACGCACCAATTTATTTTCCTGGTGCCCCATTTTTATTAGGCGCTTTATTAACATTAATCAGTACGGTATTGGCTTATAGAAGCTTTAAAAGCGAAAAAGGGCAAGGTTAGATTCAAAGGTTTGGGCATAAAAAAAGGGCCAGGATAAAAATCCAGCCCCGTTTTAAAATCCAATATCCTATGAAAAACCAAAGTAAATATAATATGCTTTTATCGTTCAAACAAAATCATGTTTAAAACTTATTATAATAGTATCGCTTATTAACATTTTTATTTGCAATTTTCATATTAACTGAAAGATATCAATTAAAAATTGAGTATTAAATACAGTATCAATTAACTATTTGTACATTTAATTTGTTATTATTTAAAATAAGTTATGAATTTAAAAATAGTGGTAGCAATTACAGGGGCAAGTGGTAGTATTTATGCTAAAGTGTTGCTTGACAAGCTATTGTTAATGCAACACCAATGGCAAGAATTAAGTGTTGTGATGAGTAAAAACGCAAAAAAAGTTTGGCAAACCGAACTGAATAATGCCGATTATAACAACTACAATGTTCGCTTTTTTGATAAAACTGATTTTTCAGCACCTTTTGCATCAGGCTCAGCAAAATATAATGTAATGATCGTGGCGCCATGTAGTATGGGTACATTAGGTAGAATTGCAAGCGGGGTTAGCGACGATTTAATAACACGTGCCGCCGATGTAATTTTAAAAGAGAGAAGAAAGCTTATTTTAATGGTTAGAGATACACCTTATAATCTGATTCATATAAAAAATATGGAGACAGTAACACTAGCAGGTGGCATCATTGCACCAGCAACGCCATCGTTTTATAGTCTACCCAAAACAATGGAAGAACTGGCGGCAACTGTGGTAGATAGAATTTTGGATATTGCAGGCTTAGATATTAGCACTTACAGATGGGGTAAATAATATTTGCGTTTTCTAGAACATCAAAATAGTTAATTTCAAGTGAAACATTACATTTGCAGTGAACAATTTTTGCAGCGATGGCGAAATTGGTAGACGCACTACCTTGAGGTGGTAGCGCCTTTTACCGGGCGTGGGAGTTCGAATCTCCTTTGCTGCACAAAAACAATAAGAGGCAATCTGTAATAGATTGCCTCTTATTGTTTTATAATTTAACTTGTAGTGATATATAACGCATTTTACATCATACTTTGTTTATAAATCATAATATATGGCTATGCCATATATAGTTCACTTATAGTACACTATCCCTACACTATCTCTACTTAATCCCTACTTGATCTATACTTGATCCCTACTTATGTAAAGCGTATTCAGGATAGGACAATAGGACAGTTTACTGAAATAGCACTATCTTCTATTCAACTATCAATGTCTGTTTCCAAGGTAGCATGTTGAATATTCATATGTTCTAGCTGATGTTTAATATTGTGTTTTAAAGCAGCAACTTCTATGTTTGAAAGCGTATCTAACACCACCAAATGCCCTGTCATCGCATTTTGTGTAGTACTGATCGCCCAGATATGTATATGTTTCAAATCTTTTACACCTTCTGTTTGCAATACTTTTTCTTTTACTTCTTGTATATTAATGGTATGCGGTACGCCATCTAGTGATAATCGCAAGCTATTGGTAAGCAAGCCCCAAGTACTTACAATAATTACCAAGCAAATAATAATACTCAATACGGCATCTATCCAGTATAAATGGGTGTAGTAAATAATAATACCCCCAACCACCAAGCCTAGGGATACTAACGCGTCGGACGCCAAGTGCAAAAAAGCTGCTTTGATGTTAATATCGCTGTCTTTGTCTCTAAAAAAAAGAAAGGCAGATACCCCATTGATCACAATACCGATGGCAGCAATGATGGCAATGGTAATACCTGGCAATGGCTGTGGGTTTTGCAGCTTAGTGATGGCTTGAAAACCAATGGCACCAATGGAGATTAACAAGAGTACCGAATTTAATAAGGCAATTAATATGGATGATTTTTTATACCCATAAGTGTATTTGTCAGTTGATTTAGACTTTGCCAATTTAAATGCTATCATTGCTAATGCTAACCCTGCGACATCTAAAAAATTATGCCCTGCATCTGACAATAATGACAAAGAATGTATTTGTAAGCCAATGATGATTTGAATAATGACATAAGCTAAATTCAAAATGATCCCGAATATAAAAGCCTTATTAATGCTTTTGATTTCAGGAACATGGCTATGACTATGACCTACGTGGCTATGATGATGATCGTGGTGATGTGCCATTGTTGGATAAAATAGATGTAAATGTATTGTGTATATTACTTGTTGTACCTAATTTACAATATGGTACCTTTTAAAATAATAGCGGCAATTGTAAAATAAATAACCAACCCTGTAACATCTACCAATGTGGCTACCAATGGTGCCGATGATGTGGCGGGATCTAAAGTACATTTCTTTAATGCAATAGGTATCATAGAACCGCTTAGTGTACCCCACATCACAATACCAATTAAAGAAAAGAAAATGGTTAATGCCAGCAACATCCAATGCTCCCCATAATTATACAAATGCAGGTTTTGCCAAACGGCAATACGTATAAAACCTATTGTGCCCAATATAAACCCTAAAGTAAGCCCTGATAATATTTCGCGCCGCATTACAAACCACCAATCCTTTGTGGTGAGTTCTTTAAGCGCCATTGCGCGAATAATTAACGTGGCTGCTTGCGAGCCGCTATTACCACCACTAGAAATAATTAATGGTACAAATAAAGCCAATACTACCGCCTTAGAAATTTCAGCATCAAAATAACCCATAGCGGTGGCAGTGAGCATTTCACCTACAAATAAGACAATCAACCAAGTAGCTCGTTTTTTAATCAAA
>JAYWCY010000275.1:0-10574 GCA_043780175.1 Chitinophagales bacterium | reverse complement strand
TTGTTTGTACTTTTTTTACTGGCTTACAAGCAAATGCTAATAGCAATAATGAAAATATAATAATGAAATTTTTCATGTTGCGAAGTTATTGTTTTCCCGTACTTCCAAATCCGCCAGTACCTCTTACTGTTTCGTTAATGTTTTCTACCTGTTGCCATTGTATTTGCGTTACTTTTTGAAATACCATTTGCGCTACTCTGTCGCCATTATTTATTATTTGTACTTCGTTAGACAGATTGATAAGAATTACTTTTATCTCTCCTCTGTAATCGGCATCTATTGTGCCAGGCGTATTAAGGCAAGTAATCCCTTGTTTTACAGCAAGGCCACTCCTGGGTCTTATTTGTGCTTCAAACCCTTCTGGTATCTCTAAAAATAGGCCTGTGGGTACAAGTACTCTTTCTAATGGTTGTAATTGCATTGGCTCAGCGATAAATGCTCTAATATCCATACCAGATGAACCTACGGTTGCATAATTAGGTAGTGAATTTGATGATTGATTGATAATGGGTACATTAATTTGCATGTAGCAAAAATAAGTTTGAAAGCTATTGTAACTTTTATTTAATGGAGATTATATAACTATGAGATTGTTTTATAATATAATCCAGATTTACTGAATGCTTTCGAACTAATTGTACTGGAATATGGCTAGTAGGAAAATTAGCCTAATAAATGGATTGCCTTTGATTGGTTATTGGGAAATCTGTGTGGTTATTATTGCAGTTATAAAAAGGGCAGTTTAGGCTATAACCTTAGTTCATTTTATTACTCATAATGAAATATAAATTCACAAAAAAGAACGCTTAAAATGCGTTCTCTTCACCAACTAGCATATTTTTTGCAGTTTTAACAACAATATGAAAATCTAAAGCATTGTTCCAAACTTCAATATATCTTAAATCATGGTCTACCCTTGTTTGCAACATTTCAATTCTTTTAGTCTCGCCTCTATGTCCATTTACTTGAGCTAATCCAGTGATACCAGGTTTTACTAGATGCCTTAAATTATATTCTTTAATTTCTTTTTCGACTTCTTCATTCATTAAAATGGCATGAGGACGAGGCCCAACTATTGACATCTCTCCTTTTATTACATTAATGAATTGTGGTAATTCATCTAAACTTGTTTTGCGTAAAAATGATCCGATTTTTGTTATGCGATTATCATTAAGGGATGCTTGCATGAATTTACCATTCTCATCAATGTCTTCACTATCTGTTTTCATGGTACGAAACTTCACACATTTGAAAACTTTATTGTTAACACCGTGTCTTTCTTGTAAAAAAAACACCGGACCTTTTGAAGAAAGTTTTATAATGATTGCTATTAGTGGAAATAACCAACTAAAAATTAAAACGGTAGCTAGGCAAGTAAAAGTTACATCCAAAAAGCGTTTAAAGGCATTATTGTTAATTTGGTTACCTCTTTCTGCAAGAAACGCAACATCAAAAGGTGTTTGGAAAGTGGACCCAGTAATTCTAACTATCTGTCTTTCAGCTATTTTACTTGGTAAAATTCTTGTCAACATACGAGTTACATTTAAATATTTAATACTAATAGTAGTATTATCTTATCAAAAATAGTGGAAAAAAATTAATTAGCCTCCTATTATTTTACAAATTCATATAAAAATAATGTTGGAAACTTCTTTTTTTGGTAAAAACTACATTAAAATTTTGTTTTTTATTAAAATTTCATGCTAATACTATCTAAAATTAAGTATTACTATAAATTAAATACGTTAGTCATTTTTTTTCAATAAAATAGTTGCATATGCTACCAATCCTTCTTTCCGCCCCACAAAGCCCATTGTTTCGGTTGTTGTTGCTTTAATGGATACGTCGTTTAGAGTAAGATGCAATATTTGGGCAATTGTTGCCTGCATATCTGGTACAAATGGTTTTATTTTTGGCTCTTCTAAACATAATGTTGAATCTATATTTATAATACCATAGCCCTCAGCCGTAATTAATTCATAACTCTTTTCTAAAAGAATTTTACTATCTATATTTTTAAATTCAGCAGATGTATCCGGAAAATGAACACCAATATCCCCTAGGCAAGCTGCGCCAAGCATTGCATCGCAAATGGCGTGTAACAACACGTCTGCATCGCTATGACCTAATGCGCCTTTTGTGTGCGGTATTTTAATGCCGCCTATCCATAAATCTCTACCTTCCACTAATTGATGAAAATCTACCCCAAAACCTATCCTCATAATCTGAATTTTACTAATAAAATTGGCTGCTACTAATTTTAAATAGTAACAGCCAATAATTATTTGTATATAATTATTCTAGTTCTCTTTATTACCATCTAGATCAAAGGTTATGCCAAAACGCAAAGTATTTGATAAAGGATTACGTGTGATCCCTTGACCAGAAGGTACTAAATATGATAAATTAATACCAATAACGTTGTATTTTAAGCCTGCCCCAAACGTAAAATACTTACGATTACCTTGACTTACATCTTCGTAAAAATAGCCAGCTCTTACTGCAAATTGTTCATTGTAAACATATTCTGCACCTAGAGATACTTGAAATTTTTTCAACTCGTTACCAGCACCGCCCGCATCGCCAAAAGATGAAAAATAACTATTGATAACGCTTTTAGTTCTGTAAGATGCTAATGAAGCAGAATCGGTACTTGTATTGCCAGTAGCTAAGGGTGGTGTGGGTACTAATAGGCGATTTGCGTCTAAGGCAAATGTAATGCGATTACTTTCGTCAAATACGCTGGTATAGGCTATGCCTAAACCTAAATTTGCAGGAATATAATCTTTATTATTCGCATCATTGGTATAGCCAATTTTAGACCCTAAATTAGATAGTACAACGCCATAGCTAAAACCTGTACCATCTTTGCCTGCGCCATCATGGTACAAAGAGATATCACCAGAAACAGCGTTACCAGTTTTGTAAGTTACACCACCGTAAGTACCATTTGCCAAACTACTACTAATGTATCTTAAAGCTACACCCAGACTCAATTTTTCATTTAACTTTCGTGAGTAGCCAACATCAAAACCTAATTCTTTTGGGCGAAAACTATTTAATGTATTGCCCGCAAAATCTGTAAACTCAATATTACCTAAGCTAAAATAGCGCAATGTTGCAGAAATTGCTTGGTCCTCATCTAATTTATAATAGCCAGTACCACTAGCTAGATACACATCGTTTAAACCCAAATCTTTAAGCCATGGTGTATAGGTAAAACTTACACCAGATTTAGCTTTTGTAAAAGGTATTTTAGCTAAATTCCAATAGGCAGAATTGGCATCAGGATTGGTGGCAATACCTACATCACCCATACCGCCAGCTCTGGCATCGGGCGAGATTCGTAAAAATGGTACAGCAGATGTAACCACGTTTAAATCACTGGTTTGAGCAGATACAAAAAAGTAAGTACTTGAGCCTACTATTAGTAGTATTAGGCGTTGTAATGATGAACGTTTCATCTAATTTTTAAATTTAATTCACAAATAAAAGAAAAGAATCACAACTAACTAACAATAAATTAGAATATGTAATTCAAATAAGTAGAAGTTATGCCATTAAAACGGTTTAGAGTAGATATAATTTTTGCATGGCTTCTGCTTTGCCAGCACTTGATGTTACAATAATACGATAGATATAGACACCTCGGCCAATTTTTTCGCTGCTATATAAATCTTTTCCATCCCATTCTATTTCTGCACTTCTATTTCCGATGGTATTAATTGTACGTTTTATTTGATGAACCAGTTTTCCGCTAACACTAAAAATATTGATTAATACATTTAAATTTTCACCTGGCTGATTATGCTCAAACCAAAAAGTTGTTTTGCTAGTAAATGGGTTTGGATAATTATAAACGTGATTAATTTGTAATTGTTGCTTCTTTTTTACAAGAAATTCAATAGTAATTTCAGATGAATTATTAAAAACATCCCAAGCTTTTATTTTAAGTGTATGTAGGCCATCTGCAAGCGTTGCTAGTTGATAGCGAATTTGCCCTTGCTGATAATTGTCTTGCATTGCTTCATAAAAATCATTCAGCTTAATACTATTTTTTTCATCGCCATCTAATATTGCAGTGATATCGTGCCCAATACCTGTACCAACTGTATTGATACCCGACGAATCGGTTAGTTTTATAATTAATATGGGATTATCATTTGTTAAGCCACCATTTAAAAATTTGTCGTCGTTTAAGTAGGCTTTTATGGTTGGACCAATTTTATCGCTACTGCTATTATTGCTGCTACCACCAATATAAAAATTGGTATTAAAACCTGCTGCATCTACGTTGCCATCATCGGCATACAAACTAAGCCTTCCCTTACCAACTTGGTAGTTTATATCTTTTGGAATAATAAATGAAAAATTAAAATTTCCGTTGGTAATAGTGGCTTTGCCTTTGTATAAAAAATTAGTTTGTTGGCTAAAGCTTGTAATTGGACTTGCAGGGTCATTGCCTTTTGTGGTAATGGTTTGCGGTTTATCAAAAACAATGGCATTTAAAGTGCCATTAAAATTGTTAAGTGCATTACCAGTTGCATTGGTTACTACGCCAGAAAAAATGTATTTATTTAGCGCTTTTAGGGTATCACTACCACTTATATTTTGGTTGTTAATATCTGTTAATAGTAATTTATTTTCAGGAAATGCTAACCGCATAGCGGGATCGCCAAGTAGGGTAAATTTTCTATTATTAGTAATGTCTGCAAATGTTTGGTACGTATAGTTTTTAGCACTTTTCACAGCATCGCCTAAAGTTAAATATTTACCCATAGTATTTGGTTGCAAAGCTATCGTTAGGTAATTATTATTGATGATTTTGTTGCTAGATGCAAATACAATTCTGGTAGTAGTCATTAAGGCAATAGCACCATTATTATTTTGGGTTAGTAGCTGCCCACCAATAGATGTTTTTGTGGGATCGTCATAAGGTGCAAAGTCGCAAGTAGCAGTAATAAATAAAGGCAGTTTATTGGCGTTAGCAATTTTATTAATTACATCTTGATCTAAAATAGCTTCATCCGCTAGTCTTTGATAGCCCCCATGCCCTGTATAATTAAATAATAATGTGCCAGAAAAAAGTTGGTTTATAATGGCCGTATTTACATCTGGATATCTTGCCCCACTGCTACTACTTACTACATTATAAGCATCGAGGTAAATTTTATTTTTATTGATAGTAGCGTCTATGCTACTCGCATTTGCAGATATTAATTCTGCATCATTAAGATGGGTATTATTATCCTTATCGTCGGCCACAAATGTTGCCATATTTCGCCAAGGGCCAAATGCATTTTTGCTGTAGTAATTAATAATCTTATCTACCATTGTTTTGGCTTCGGTAATATTGGTAGCTGGTATTCTACCAATGCCAATATCTAGTAAGCTTACAGGTGTGGTATTACTAATATTATCAGCATCATTTAGCAAGCCAAAATAATCGTCTGATGTATAAGTTGATAAAGGATCTAACGCATTATTATTCTCGTAACACGGTACTAAATTGGTATTGCCACTAATTCGATTTTTATAGTCGAAAGAGGCACTACCAAATAATAACAAATACTTTGGTCTTTTTGACGAATCTGCACCCGCTTTATCGTAATACATTTTTACAAAATCACGAAGCGATGTAGGATCGCTATTACCGCTTGCAAATTCATTGAATATTTGTGTAGTAGTTACTACTGTAACCTTATAATTATTTTGTTGTGTATGAAATAGCGCTAGCCTTTTTGCTTCGTTTAGTAAACTGGGGTGGGTAATTATAATGTAGTCTATAAATGTGCTGTTATGCAAATTTTGATTATCTACCTTACCTATTGCTATAGGGCTGAAAGCACTGCTAATATTGAAACTAATATATTCTTTAAGGCTACTGGCATCGTTGATAAATGTTGTTTGATTAGTTGCAGCAATGCTAGTGATTTTAATTGGCTGCAGCGCATTCGTAACATCCCAAACTGCTGTAGTGGCATTGGTATTACTAATAGTAAATTGTACGATATTATTTACCCCTACACTTTGCCAATCTCTAAATAATAATTGCCCAATAGTTGGCATAATTAAGGCTCGTCTGCTTTGTACTTCAAACCAATTAAGCCATGCTTGTGCGGCAGCATTGGATGGGTTGAAAGTGATATTGAGATTAAGAGTAGGCGATGCAGACAAAAAGCTATTTTGAGAAGAAACATCGGCTGCAAAAACGTCTAAAAAATTACCTGAATTTGCAGCAACATTTAAGGTGGAAATATTGCTACCATTTACCTTTAATGTTAAGCTACTTTGTGTTAAAACACTTCTTGAGGCAAAATTGGTAGATAGATTGATTGGCTCGGATGGTATTAAACCATTTAAATCAATCGTAAAATTGCGAGATAAGTTATTGGATGATAAGTTACTAAACTCCTCTCCATACCATTCTTTACCGCTATTTAAAAAATTTACAATATCATTTTCATAAAAATATCTATCATTATATGTTGTTACAAATTGGCTGGCATTGGCACTAATTATATTGGTATTGATTCTTTTACCAGCACCACCAATTGTAATAAAATAATATGCTGTATCGCTATAGATATTTTTTTGGTGGTTAAATTTTTTATTCAAGCTGTCAGTTAGCCACTTGTCTGGGCCTTGTGCGAAAAACAGAAAATAGTCATTATTATTAAATAGCCCATCACCACCATCGACTACATCTATTGCATTTTCTATAAGATCATCATGATATATGCCATTATTTTTCTCATCTAGCATTTGTCCGCCATTGCCATATAACCTAATAGCAGCAGATGAAATATTTGAACCAGAAAACCCATTATTGTTTAAAAAAGCAACATCAATTTTATAAATACCAGCTTTTGTAATCCCAATTTTTAAAAAATTACCATTTTGCAACACAGAATTAGCGGCATAAGTCCGTTGGGCTTGCGTTTTTGCAATACAAAGGCTACAAAAAAATAAAAAAAAGCAGATAGAGTTACGCATTTTCACAAAAATGATGTTCTTTTATCACGGAAAAATAGCTTGTTAAATAAAATTAGGGTTTTAATAACAATCAAACCATGTGTGCTAAAATTACATTTTATCTAAAATCTCCTATATTCGCATTGAACATATAATTCTACCCCATTTTTTTATTGACAGAATCTAAATTATCACTCATGAACATGCTAACAGGAGTAAGAAGTTGTGTTTTATTGGCAGCAACAATTGGTGCTTTTGCATCTTGTAAACCAAAGACTGAAAAATCAACGGCTACTGGTTGGAATTATAATGACAAAAAGCAGGGTAGTTTTTCAGTTGCAAAACCTAAAGACGTAAAAACGGCGCCTGGTTTAGTCTTTGTGCAAGGGGGCACATTCACTATGGGAGCATCGCAAGAAGATGTTATGGCCGAATGGAATAATATCCCAAAACGTATTACAGTAAACTCCTTTTTTATTGATAAAACCGAGGTAGCCAATGTACACTATCGTGAATATTTATATTGGTTAGAAAATACTTTTAGCGATGAGCAGTACAAAAAGGTATTAGATAATGCGATGCCAGATACTTTGGTTTGGCGAAGCGAATTGGCTTACAACGAACCTTATGTAGAATATTATTTCCGTCACCCATCTTATAATTATTACCCAGTAGTTGGTGTCAATTGGAAACAAGCTACAGATTATTGTATTTGGAGAACTGACCGTGTGAACCAATTAGAGCTTATTAAAAAGCAATATTTAAATGCCAACGCCATCAAAACAGAAATGAATGGTGGTGGGCAAGAAAATTTTAATACGAAAGCTTATTTAATGGGCGAATACCAAGCGCAGCCTGGTAAATTAGCCACATCAAAAAGCAATCCTTTAAAAGATGCTCAGGGTAGACCAAGAACGACTGTGCGTTTTGAAGATGGTATATTGTTTGGCGAATATCGCTTACCTACTGAAGCTGAGTGGGAATATGCTGCTTATGGCTACTTAATGGAAAATCCACAAAAGAAAGCAAGTTCAAAAACACGTGGTGAAGAGGTTATTGCTAATAAACAAATTTATGCTTGGAAAAATGATGGTTTCGATAATCTTCGTTCTACGAAAGCAGGTGGTTATCAAGGTGCATTTTTAGCTAATTTCAAGCGTGGTAGTGGTGATAATATGGGTGTTGCTGGCGGTTTAAATGACAATGCTGCTATTCCAGGCGATGTAACATCGTTTTTACCAAATGCCTATGGTATTTATAATATGAGTGGTAATGTAAGTGAGTGGGTTGCAGATGTGTACAGACCATTAACAAATCTTGAGTCTAGTGATTTTAACCCGTTTCGTGGTAACGTGTTTAAGAAAGTAGATAAAAGTGGTGGCGAAGGTAATATGCGTGATAGCCTAGGTAGAATTAAGATGGTCATTGAAAGCGATTCATCTTTACAAAATCGTCGTAATTATCAGAAAGCTTATGCGTTAAACTTTTTGGATGGTGATAGTATTAGTAATGTGAATTATGGTTATGGTGTTACTACATTAATATCTGATAAATCAAGAGTAATAAAAGGAGGTAGCTGGAATGATAGACCATATTGGTTAAGTCCAGGTACAAGGCGCTTTTTGGAAGAAGATCAAAGTAGCAGTACTATTGGCTTCCGTTGTGCAATGAGTCATGCAGGTGCTCCAGAAGGAACCAAAGCTTCAATCAAGACTGGCAATAACTTTCCTGAAAGAAAATCGAGAAGATAAGGTTTAGGTAAATAGAGCGTAATCCTGGCTTGCCGGGAAAAAGAAAGCCACTCAATTAATTTTGAGTGGTTTTTTTATGACTTAGTAATTGTATCATCACTTTACTTTGTAGTCTTAATTTTTTTAGAATGACTATAGCCCAACTATACCAAATATTCCTTCAACATCCATCTATACAAACCGACACTAGAAAGCTAAAATCAGGCGATATTTTTTTTGCACTAAAAGGCCCCAATTTTAATGGTAACTTATTTGCGCAAAAAGCTTTGGAGCAAGGTGCTGACTATGCAGTAATAGATGAGCTTGCAATTGATACTAATAATGAGCGATTAATATTAGTGGAAGATGTATTGGCTACTTTGCAGGCATTGGCCAAATATCACAGACAACAATTTACAATACCATTTATAGCCATTACTGGTAGCAATGGTAAAACCACCACCAAAGAGTTAGTGAGTACCGTATTGGCAACGTATTATAAAACATACACTACCTACGGTAATTTAAACAATCATATTGGCGTACCATTAACCATACTAAGCATTGAGAAAGACGCAGAAATGGCTGTCATAGAAATGGGTGCAAATCATCAAAAAGAGATTGAAAGTTATTGTGATTATACCTTGCCTACACATGGTGTAATTACCAATTGCGGTAAGGCGCATTTAGAAGGTTTTGGTGGTGTAGAAGGTGTAAAGAAGGGAAAGGGGGAATTATACGATTCGTTAAGGAATAATGATGGTGTAGCTTTTATTTTTAACGATTACGACTATTTACTTCATATGAGCAAAGGAATTGAAAAGTGTTATACGTATAGTAGTATAGATGGTGACATTGTTGGTACTGCTATGCAAAACGAACCTTATTTAGTAGTAGCATTGAACAAAGGCTTACACACCAACATTGCCACACAATTAGTAGGAGATTATAATTTGCCTAATGTATTGTGTGCGGTAGCTATTGGAAAATATTTTGGAGTGCCAGATGACAAGATTGTTTCAGCGATAGAAAACTATACCCCAAGTAATAGTCGCTCACAGATGATAGAACGGAATGGTAATCACATTATACTTGACGCTTACAATGCCAATCCAACAAGTATGAAAGCCGCAATAGAGAACTTTGCGAAGTTTCCATCGGCTAGTAAAGTGTTGATGTTAGGCGCTATGATGGAATTAGGTAACGAGAGTATTGCAGAACATATTGCTATTGTTACACTAATAAAACAATATACTTGGGCTAATGTAGTACTTGTAGGTGGCGACTTTGATAAAATACAGCACCCATTTGTGTACTTTAATAATT
This sequence comes from Chitinophagales bacterium, assembly GCA_043780175.1. Classification (GTDB taxonomy): domain Bacteria; phylum Bacteroidota; class Bacteroidia; order Chitinophagales; family Chitinophagaceae; genus Parasediminibacterium. The sequence goes on along the minus strand of JAYWCY010000275.1, from coordinate 543 downwards.
CTATAGATGCAAAAGCATGGTTTACTAAACAAGCTTTTACCAATGTATCCCTATTGATTAAAGGTTCTAGAAGTATGGCAATGGAAAAAATTGTACAATAGTAATTTTCGTTGCAACTAATGTTTCAGTTGCTACAAGTAAATGTAGCTACCTTGCGCGCCAAGATAAGTACCATGGCAGACCTGAAAAAAAGCGCTCCAAATTACCTAATAAGTGTATTGCAGAACAAATGCCCACGTTGTAGAAGCGGTTATTTATTTACCACTAAAAATCCATACGATTTTAAGAACAATACAAAAATGAATGAACATTGCCCTACTTGTGGGCAAGTTACAGAGATAGAAGTCGGCTTTTATTATGGTACGGCCTACGTAAGTTATGGGTTAACGGTTGCTTTTTCTGTGGCTACTTTTGTAGCTTGGTGGGTACTTATTGGGGTTTCTATAGATGACAATAGACTGTTTTGGTGGCTTGGGATCAACTCTTTTTTAATGCTTGCCATGCAGCCATTATTTATGCGATTATCGAGAAGTTTGTGGCTAA
>JAYWCY010000274.1:0-4637 GCA_043780175.1 Chitinophagales bacterium | reverse complement strand
TTTATTAGACTGGCTATCGCCAGAATTTAGATGGGAAATAACAGAGCCACAAGCAATGGCCTGGTATAGCAAGCGTAACTTTCATAGCGTTAAAACTACCACATTAGAAATGTTTGGTTTTAATATGGTTGGTATAAAAAACTAATAGTGCAAAGTATTTATTAGCAGTTTAATGCCGTAATTGTTACAATTGTGCTACTTTTAAACCACGATTAAACTTGCCCTTATGCGTACATTGCAAGAATGGTTTGATGCATATGCTGTAAGCCATCAAAACCTTGCCAACAAAAGAATTCACTTGATATGTGTACCTACTATTTTCTTCTCTATTGTAGGGTTATTGCAAAGTATTAATGCTAATTGGTTACAACAATTAGTACCTTTTACTGCACCTATTATTGTTAACTGGGCTGGTGTGGTTTTGCTATTTGCGTTGCTTTTTTATGTCAGATTGTCTATTGCAATGGCTTTTAAAATTGCATTGTTCGCATTATTCTGCCTTACGGCAAATTATTACATTGGCTTGCATTTGCCTTTGGCAATAGTATCCATTGGGTTGTTTGTAGCAGCTTGGATTGGGCAGTTTTATGGCCATAAAATTGAAGGTAAAAAGCCATCGTTTTTACATGACCTACAGTTTTTATTGATTGGCCCTGCGTGGATAATTCACGAATTTTTTGAGAAGAAGGTTTCTGTTTCACACAAAGGACGCTAAGAATACAACGAACACAAAGGATTTTATGTTTTATTTTACGCAAAAAGAAAGGAAGTTTCACACAAAGAACGCTGAGAAGACAACTAACACAAAGGATTTTATGTTTTATTTTACACAAAAAGAAAGGAAGTTTCACACCAAGAACGCTAAGAATACAACGAACACAAATGATAGGAAATTTCGCACAAAGAACGCTGAGAAGACAACTAACACAAAGGTTTTATTATGCAGTTTTTATTTCATTCAAAGAAAAGACGCAGCATAACATAAACTACGTTGCGACCTTTGTATTCTTAGTGTACTTTGTGTGAAATGTTTTTCCTTTGTGTGAAATACTATTATTCAGTTGCCATTTTTTCGGCATTTTCTGCCATTTGTAATGCCTCTACAAATTCTTCAATTTCGCCACCAATTACAGCATCTAAATTATAAGATGTTAAGTTGATGCGATGGTCTGTAACCCTACCTTGTGGCCAGTTATAGGTTCTAATTTTTGCACTTCTATCACCTGTACTTACCAATGTTTTTCTACGTTTAGATATTTCATCTTCATGCTTACGCACTTGTTCTTCATACAATTTAGTACGCAACATCGTCATCGCTTTTTCACGGTTACCTAGCTGGCTACGTTCTGTTTGGCACACAATAACCACACCAGTAGGGATGTGTGTTAATTGCACTTTGGTTTCTACTTTGTTTACGTTTTGCCCACCAGCACCACCACTGCGTGAGGTTTCCATTTTTACATCGGCAGGGTTTAATTCAAAATCAACTTCTTCTGCTTCTGGCATTACTGCCACAGTAGCAGCAGATGTATGTACACGGCCTTGGGTTTCAGTATTGGGTACGCGTTGCACCCGATGTACACCACTCTCAAATTTTAAAGTTCCGTACACATCTTCACCTGTTACTTCAATTAATACCTCTTTATAACCACCTACTGTACCTTCACTTTCGCTTGCAATGGCGGTTTTCCAGCCTTTTTTATTACAATAACGTAAGTACATACCCAATAAATCGCCTACAAATAAACTGGCTTCATCACCACCTGTACCGGCACGCAATTCTATAATGGCATTTTTATCGTCTTGAGGATCTTTTGGTATTAGTAGTTTCGTTAATTGTTTTTCTAAAGTTTCTTTTTGTTCTTCTAGTTCTGGCAGTTCCATTTTTGCCAATTCTTTCATTTCTTCATCACTACTGTTCAAGCTTTCCTTTACATAACTAAAATCGGCCAGTACTTTTACATAAGCCTCATATGGTTGCACTATCTTCTCTAATGAGCGATATTCTTTGCTTAATCTGCCAAATTCTTTTTGGTTATTAATAATTTCTGGATTGGTGAGTGCGACACCCACATTATCAAATCTTGCTTTAATAGCTTCTAACTTATCCAACATAACACCAATATTTTTTCGGATGGCAAAAGTAAGGGAAAGTGTGGAGAGACAGATAAGACCGATAGACGGTATGTATCTTAGTCCAGAAGTCGGCAAGTTCGAACCTTTACTACAATACTTACACACAGACTCACTGACTTCTCTGACTTCACCACTTCTACTGCAAATATGGATTCGTCAATTTTTCGTGACGAATGGTTGTTGTTCTGCCATGGCCGCTGTATACTTTTACTTCATCTGGTAGCGTAAGTAATTGTGTTTTAATGCTATCTAGCAGTTGCTGGTGGCTGGCAAAAGGCAAATCTGTTCTGCCGATGCTACCATTAAATAAGGCATCACCTACAATTGCAAACTGATCCTTTTTGGCATAAAAACTAATACTGCCGGGCGAATGGCCGGGAGTTTCAAGTACGATCAGTTCATCCTCATCTAATTTTATACTATCATTTTGCTGTAAAAAATGTAATGGCCCCGTGTAATTTTCAAACGGCAAGCCCCATTTAATACCGCTTTCAGGTGCATAAGCCAGCATTTTTTCTTCTTCTGAATGAATGTATAGTTCTAGATTAAAAGCTTTCGCGGCCCATTTATTGCCAAATACATGGTCTAAATGACAATGTGTATTTACCAATTGTACTACCGTTAAACCATTATTGGTTAAAAAACTTTGTAAGGTTTCTTGTTCAGCCGTAAAGTAGCAACCTGGATCAATTACAATGGCCTTACCGTTATTATTATACACAACGTAAGTATTTTCTTGTATTGGGTTAAATGTAAATGCGTGAACGTGTAGCATGATTTTGATTTATGATTTGAATGATTGAAATGAAAGAAATGATTGTTTTATAAATTAAATATCTGAATTGAATACAAAGTACCATTATCATTTAATTATTAAAATCATTCAATCATTGGTTTATCTGTGATGAATCCATTAATTTTAACATCCTATCAACTTATAAAATGTTTCTGCAAATTTGAATTAACTATTTTTACTTTTCGCAAAAATTGTTGTTAAGCATTAAAGTGCAAACTATAGCGAGGCAACAAACGTTTCTATAAATAACTCTAGTATTTAAAGCAAAGAGATTGGCTATGCAAATAATAAATAAAAAGCAACTGATTGTATGGATGTTGTTGATGGTATCTACAGCTTCTATGGCACAGGTAAATACGGTAACCTTTGGCAAAAACCGCATTCAGTATAAAAAAATGCAATGGAAATTCTATCAATCACCAAATTTTAACACATATACGTCGCAAGGTGGTACAGAACTTGGCAAATTTGTAGCGCAGGTGGCTGAAGATGAACTACCAGGCATAGAAAAATTTGAAGAATATAGCTTGCAGCGCCGTACCAATATTGTAGTATATAATAGCTATGATGAATACAAGCAAAGTAATATTGGACTTGGTATAGATTGGCAAAATGCAGGAGGACTTACCAAACTTGTTAATAATAAAATTATAGTATACTTCGATGGTAATCATAGTAATTTAAAAAGGCAAATTCGTGAAGGCATTGCAAAATTATTGTTGGATAATATTTTATTTGGTGAAGATATTGGCGAGTTTGCAAGTAATGCTGCGTTATTAGATTTACCAATTTGGCTTACAGATGGCTACGTAGCCTATGTTGCAGAACCTTGGAGTACCAAACTAGACGATGAATTGAAAAGTGAAATGTTGAGCGGTAATTATAATAATTTTTACCAATTTGCTTTTGATAAACCAACTTTAGCTGGCCATGCCCTATGGCAATATATTGGCGAAAAATATAAGGTTGATAATATTACTTACTTCTTGTATCTCGCTCGTATTTATAAGAATTTAAACAAAGCTTCTGAAAAAATATGTAAGAAGAAATTTAAAGAGGTTTTGGCAGAGTTTATGACTTATGAGCAGGATAAGTATTATAAAGATATTCGACAACGTAAAAATGCGCCAAAAGGTGTGTTAAGTGTCACTGAAGATGTAAGCAAAAACGATTATTTCCGCTTTCAAGCCAATCCAAATGCACGAAATAATAACTATGCAGTTGTAGAATTCAAAAAAGGTGTTTATAAGGTAAAATTGGTTGAAAATTTTTATCAAACAACCGTATTGATAGATAAAGGTGTTAAAACCAACCAAGGCGATATTAACCCAAATTATCCTATTTTATCCTGGGATACAAAAGGGCAACGCTTATTGGTAATTTATTGGGAAGCAGGAAAAACAAAAATGTTTGTGTATGATGCTGTTGCACGTTACAAACGTTTTAAACAAACTATTGACAATTTTGACCAAATATTGGATGCTAATTTTATGCTTGACCAAAATAGTTTGGTATTGAGCGCTGTAAAAAATGGGCATTCTGACATTTTCACATACAAAATTGAAGAGCAAAAAGTTACGCAAATTACTAATGATATATATGACGATTTAAACCCAACATTTGTATCGTTTCCTAACCGCTCTGGCATTGTTTTTTCTAGTAACAGGCCTGGTAATAATGCACCTAATAGCGATACAGTATTGCC
>JAYWCY010000273.1:0-9277 GCA_043780175.1 Chitinophagales bacterium | reverse complement strand
TTTATCTTTTGAAAAAAATATCCTACGGATTTTTTCCAATTTGCCTTTGGCAAACCAGATAAAAAAAGGTGGCTTATGCAAGAACTGGTGAGAAATGCGAGATTTTAGAATGTAAAAGACTCAATTTTATAATGAAATTTTAATGCGTTTGCCCTGGTTTACGCATAGTTGCCCACTGATTACTTACTTTTATTGCTTATTGCAAAAGCAACTGCTAATTATGGGTAAAAGTTTTTTTTAAACGATTAAAATTATTGGGATTACCGTTGTTACCGTATTTGGATGATTATTTTTAGTACCTTATTTATTTCCATAACGTATTTCAGATAAGATAAAAAAATTGGCTAATGGCAGCTTAACAACTCCTGTTAATTTTAGCAAAGCCTGACACTCGTTTTTCAATCATTTTCCATCACTTACCCTTACTTTATACAATTTTGAGTTAAAAGGCTCGGCGCCTAATGGCAATATCAGTTTGGTAAAGGCCAAAGAAGTGGCTTTGAGGCGGGGTAAAGACGACGATAATTTGCAAGAAACACCCGATTCTACCCAATAATCTCAATTCAAACAGGTATTTTTGTTGCTATGGAAATTACAAATGCTACGATAGAAAAATTGGCACATTTGGCAAGATTACATTTTGCAGATGACGAAAAAGAAGCTTACAAGGCCGATTTGCAAAATATGATTGCTTTTGTAGAAAAACTACAAGAAGTGGATACTACAGGTGTAGAACCCTTGATGCATATGGGCGACAGCATCAATGCATTACGTGATGATGTAGTGCAAGGCAGTGTAAGTAGAGCAGAAGCATTGCTTAATTCACCAGCAAAAGACAACCAATATTTTAAAGTACCAAAAGTAATTAGGAAGTTATGAGTTATAAATGATAGTTATGAATGCACTTTCATAACCAACAAGCCCTCACTCATAACTCATGATTTATCACTCATAATTAAAAGAAATGGATTCAATCATACACTTAGATAATATTCAAAAAGCCTACTATATGGGCAATCAAGCAATACCAGTATTAAAAGGTATTACGCTAGATATTTTTAAGAACGAATACGTGGCACTCATGGGGCCAAGTGGTAGCGGCAAAAGCACTTTGATGAATATTTTGGGCTGCCTCGATTCGCCCACTGGTGGCAGGTATATATTGAATGATAAAGATGTGAGTAAAATGCATGATGATGATTTGGCAGAAGTACGCAATACCGAAATTGGTTTTGTGTTTCAACAGTTTAATTTATTGCCACGCCTTACAGCTGCCGAAAACGTAGCATTACCATTGATTTATGCAGGCATTAGTAAAAAAGAACGTCATGATAGAGCCTTAGAAGCTTTGCAAAAAGTAGGCTTAGCAGATAGAAGTCACCATAAAAGTAACGAGCTAAGTGGTGGTCAGATACAGCGTGTGGCCATTGCAAGGGCTTTGGTAAACAATCCTTCTATTCTATTGGCAGATGAGCCTACTGGAAATTTAGATAGTAAAACCTCGGTAGAAGTAATGGGCATTTTCGATAAAATACAGCAAGCCGGCAACACCGTAATACTTGTAACTCATGAAGAAGATATAGCCAAATATGCCCACCGTATTGTACGCTTAAAAGATGGCTTGATAGAAAGCGACAAAACTAAAGAAGCGTTTTTAGCGAGTTTGCATGGGTAAGTTTTGATGCATAGGGGATAGGTTATTGGTCAATGTGTTAAAAACTTCACACATCTTAAATCGTAATGGCGTTACCGCTTGTGGTAGGTTGTGCTGTTCGTTCCTAAGTCCTTGCTACCTGCAGTAGCTGTGGTACCTGTGGGCTATTATCTCATTTCTTTTATTTTCTTTGGCTTCTATGAGTGCTTCGCAATTCACTGCCATCCCTTAAACATAGTGCATCAGGTTAAGTAGGTTTTGGTAAAGCTATAGTTAAGAAACTTTGTTGGTATGCTTGCCCACATTTAGCTGCGCTACATACCAACAAAGGCGAACGCATAATTAAAAAAAATAAGCAGTTTATCATTTCTGCTTGTATTTTTTTGAGTACCTGCTCTACGAAACTTGTAGTTTCGTAATTCGCCTATGTTGGTGTTACTTTCACCAACAAAGAATCATGAATACCTACAAAACTACAAAGGTTCTTAAAAACATCTTATTTAAAAAATAGTAACATCTATGCTTTAAAACACTATCACATTCATCCCACTGAACCAATCCCACAAAATCTTGTTGTTTCACACAAGTGCTATAGGTTTGTAGCTTTTCATTATTCACTATTCAGCATTCACATGAAAATATATACTAAAACAGGCGATTTAGGCAAAACCTCATTAATAGGCGGTACGAAAGTGCCCAAAAGTCATATTCGTATTGATGCGTACGGCACTATTGATGAGTTAAATTCATATATAGGTTTACTTGGTGACCATTTTCACCACAGTGCCTCGAATAATACTTTAAAAGAAATTCAAGATAGATTATTTACCATCGGTTCGTCATTGGCCTGCGACCCAGATAAAGAGCCATTGATGAAAATGCCCGACCTTAAAGAAACAGATATTAGCTTTCTAGAGCGAGAAATTGATAATATGAATGATGTGCTGCCAACCATGAAGTTTTTTGTATTGCCTGGTGGTCATGTAGCAGTATCTACAGCGCATGTTACACGTTGTGTGTGCCGCAGGGCAGAACGTTGCTGTGTAAATATGCAAGAGCATCAATTATTTGTAGATCCATTGGTAATTAAATACCTCAACCGCCTCAGCGATTATTTATTTGTTTTGGGAAGATTTATTGCCCACGAATTACAAGTAGCAGAAGTAGCTTGGAAACCTAGGGTAGGGTAAGCTCTTCGATTTTGAAGTTTGAAGTTTGGGAATGACGATTAGGTTTTAGTTGTTCTCAATTATCACATTATCGTATTATCAAATCATTACATTGAAAGGTTATCACATCATCACATTACCCAATGATCTTACCATCTTTCATATGTACTGTTCTGTCGCTCATGGCGGCTAATTCTTCGTTGTGGGTGACTATTAAAAAAGTTTGCCCAAGTTCTATTTTTAGGCGTACAAATAGCTCGTGTAAGTCTTTGGCATTGGCGCTATCAAGGTTGCCCGTTGGTTCATCAGCAAATACAATTGATGGTTTGTTAATTAAAGCCCTAGCCACTGCCACACGTTGCTGCTCACCACCACTAAGCTGCTGTGGTTTGTTGTGTATTCTATTACTTAATCCTAATAAATCTAATAGCTCTAGCGCATCTTTTTCTACTTGTTGCCTATTTCTATTACCAATCCAGCCTGGTATACATACATTTTCTAAGGCACTAAATTCTGGTAGTAAATGGTGAAACTGAAATACAAAACCCATATGCTTATTTCTAAAAGCAGCTAGTTGTTTGCCTTTTAATAAGTGTACAGGTTGTTGGTTTAGTAAAATGCTGCCGCTATTAGGTGTATCTAATGTGCCTAATATATGTAGCAGTGTACTCTTGCCAGCACCAGAGCTACCTACTATCGACACAATTTCGCCATTGGCTACGCTAATATTTACACCTTTTAATACTTGTAATTGCTCGTATTGCTTTGTTATATCAGTAGCTTGTAACATTTGCCTCTCATTAATTTACTGGTGTAAACATACAACTGGCATGGCAACTTTTTTACTTCTTTTAAATTTAATAGTGCTGTAACAAAACTTACATTTGGTAGTTTCATTTATACGGCTACATTTGCACAAATTTTTGAAGTATGTTTTGGACTTTAGAATTAGCAAGTTACCTAGAAGAAGCGCCTTGGCCAGCCAGCAAAGACGAGTTAATTGATTACTCTATTCGTAGTGGTGCACCCATTGAAGTGGTAGAGAACTTACAAGAATTAGATGATGAAGGCGAGATTTATGAAAGTATTGAAGATATATGGCCAGACTATCCAAGTCAGGAAGACTTCATGTTTAATGAAGACGAGTACTAATTAGGTAATCAGCTATCGCATTAATAAAAAAACCATTCTAATTTTTAGAATGGTTTTTTTATGCTATAAATTGAGAATCATTGTTAAAATCTAGGACAATTAATGGGCTTGTCGGTATCTTTTTTAAAGATATAAATCAACGAAATTTCTATGCCACCTTGCCTTTCACTTGCTGTTTTTAAAGAAGAATTATTCACATCATAGGTGGCTCCTAATCTTACATCTCCAAATTCTAAGCCTATATATGGTATAATGGCATCTTTGAAACGTAACCAGCTACCAATATAAATGCTGGTCGGTTTTTCTTCACCAGGGTTGGCAGTTAATTGCACTGCACCGCCAATTACAGTTTCAGAAGCACCACCTTGAAACGTTTGCACACCACTTAAATGCAATGTGGCATTACCATTGGCACCCAGTGGAAAATAAGTACCTGCATGAATAGTTGCTCTTGGATTCAATACATAATTACCACCAACGAAACTTTGTTTAGGCCGGTTGATGTGGTATAAACTTACACCAAAATAAAAATTATTTCTATCGGTGGTGCTACCGCTATACAAAATACCTGTATTGACATCTAAATAACTTGCTGTTAAAGTGCTACCACTAAAAATTTCTTGTGTGACACCTGTAAAGCCTGCGGTGGTTAATTGATCTTCAAATTGAAGCGCACTAGTATTGATAGACATAGTAGCATAAGTAGCTTGAAAACCAATACCCAATTGGTGGAAGCCCTCTTCATCTAATCCTTTGTGATACGCTGTAGAAAGCGTGGCATAGTTATATTTGACTGCACCATTGGCGCTATTATCGCTATAAAATAAGCCGCCAAGCCCCCATGTATCATTTTGTGGAATATGACTTTCTCTCAAATGAAAATCTGCTGAACCCGTAGTGGTAATATAAGCATTATTGATGGTAGGCCATTGGTTTCTGTAGTTACCTGTAGCCCTAAACGAACCTGCGAATTTACCTGTAAATGCTGGATTTAATGTTAATGGCGAGGCAAAGAACTGCGAAAAATGCGGGTCTTGCGCATGAATAAGGGCGGTTAAAAGTAAAAAGTAGCTTACTATAATTAATCTTTTCATTTATATCAAGATATCAGACAACTAAATTAGGGCAAATGGCGTAACAAAAATTAATGTTATAACTATTTAACAAATTACGACTGAACTTTTACACCAAACGCTAAATCACCCGCGTCACCAAGGCCTGGTACAATATAGCCTTTTGCCGTAATTTCTTCATCAATATCACCACACCAAATGGTAATATCTTCACCGCATTGGCTTTTAATATATTCAATACCCACAGCGCATGCAATGGCACAAACAACGTGGATGCCTTTGGGATTGCCTTCCTCTTTCATATAACGGATGGTTTTTACAAGAGATGCGCCTGTAGCCAACATTGGGTCGCTAATAATTATAATACGATTTTCTAAAGTTGGGCAACTCATATATTCTAAACTAATTTCGAAAGTACCATCTATATGGTGTTTTCTGTAGGCAGAAATAAATGCATTGTCAGCTTTATCCAGATAATTAAGCATACCATTATGTAAGGGTAAACCTGCTCTTAAAATAGTAGCCAATACGGGCTGCTCTGCCAATACTTTACTGCTATGAATACCCAATGGCGTTTGTATATCTACAACAGTTGTTGGTAGCTGTTTACTTATTTCGTAAGCAGCAACTTCGCCAATACGTTCTAAATTTCTACGAAAGCGTAAGCGATCATGTTGTACCGTAATATCTCTTAGCTCGGATACCCAATTGCTTAACAAACTGTGTTGCTCACTTAAATTGATAACCATGATTCATTTAATTTTAATAAAGAGAAGGCGCTCGAAAGTAAATAAAATACTATTCTCTTTCTCTAACACAGTTAATAAATCTGCATATAAAACTTGCTTTTTTAGCAACAAAGGGTTTAATTGGTTATATCATAGCTAATAGGCATGGTTGCCGAATGGTTATTTACAAAAAATAGTTACAATAATATCGAAAAATACCTATATGCAGCATCTTCAAAAACCCTATTTTTGTTTTGATTATGATAGCATTTGTTAAAGGAAAGTTTGCTTACAAAACGCCAGCAAGAGTGGTAGTGGATGTAAATGGGGTGGGTTACGACTTACAAATTAGCCTGAATACTTATAGTGCCATTGCCAATAAAGATGAAGGTTTATTGCATACATATATCCATTTGTACGAAAATGGACAAACGATGTATGGCTTCAGTACGATTGCAGAAAAAGAGATGTTTTTGCAATTAATTAGTGTTTCTGGTGTGGGTGCAGCTACGGCACGTATGATGCTGTCTGGTATGCGACCAGATGAAATAACCAAAGCCATTGTACAAGGTAATACCAAACAGCTAGAAAGTATTAAAGGTATTGGTAAAAAAAGTGCAGAAAGGTTAATTGTAGAGTTGCGCGACAAGCTTGGTAAGCAGGCTATGGAAAACCCGTTAGCCTCATTAAACGTAAGTTCTTTGGATGCAGATGCCATTAATGCTTTAATTGCTTTAGGAATTAATAAACCAATGGCAGAAAGTTCTGTTAAAAAAGTATTACTTTCCAATCCTGATATTGCTTTGGAAGACATGATTAAACAAGCCTTAAAAAATTTGTAACTATTTGAAGTAATTTTTTACCTAACCAAGTGTAGCTGTCTTTTGAAGCATCATTCATCTTACTTAGTCGCCTTTTCAACTACAACATTTTTGTGGTTGCTTGTTTGTGCATCTGGGTTTTCGCAAACTAAAGACACCACATCTAACAAAAAAGATACCTTACGTTTCCCTATTAACGATAGACGAGGTGATCGTTTTACATATCAAAATCATAACTCTTTTGATATTAAAGACACCGCTTTAATTAAACAAAAAATTGAATACGACCCTGCTACCAATACCTATGTAATTATAGAAAAAATTGGCAATACTATTTACAGAAAGCCCACATCTTTAACTTTTGAACAATATTATGCCTTACAAAATAAAATCAATGAAGACGCTTATTTTAAAGAACGAGCCAATGCCTTAACACAGCTAAACCAGAAGCAGCAACGCCCCAAATTAAACGTGTACAATAGTTTATTTGATAGAATTTTTGGGGCTAAAGATGCAGTTGGTGGCAAACTGGATAGCCTAAAAAATGGTGTAAAAAATGGTAAGAATAATGCACTAAATGTAGATATTAAACCACAGGGTTCGGTAGATATTATGGCAGGCTATCAAGGACAAAAAACACTAAACCCAACCTTGCCAGAAGCTGCTAGAAAAAATGGCGGATTTGATTTTAATATGAATACGAACTTTAATGTAAATGCCAGTATTGGAGATAAATTAAAGTTGCCCATTAGCTATAATACCTTGGCTAATTTCGATTATTTAAACCAACTAAAACTAGACTATAAAGGTAAAGATGATGAAATAATTAAAAGTATTGAGGCTGGTAACATGTCTTGGCAGTCTAAAAGCTCATTAATTCCGTCTTCTCAAAATTTATTTGGCTTAAAAACACAATTACAATTTGGTAAATTGTTTGTAACTGGCGCTATAGCCACACAGCGCAGTCAACGCCAAAGCCAAACGTTAAAAGGTGGTGCCGCATCTACTACTTTTCAAAAAAAGCTAGATGATTATGAAGAAAATCGGCACTTTTTGATGGGACAATATTTTAGAAACAACTTTAACAGTACCATGTCTAAGTTGCCATTTGTAAATAGTCAAGTACAAATACAACGCATAGAAGTTTGGGTAACTAATAGAACTGGTGCTACCACTGATGCCAGAGATATTGTAGGGTTGATGGATTTGGGTGAAAGTCAGCCGTATAATCCTGCCAATCAATCACTTACCAACAATACCTTACCAGCCAACGGTGCCAATAACTTATATACTTTTTTAGCCAGTGATCCCAATAACCGTAATCCATCACAAATAAACAGTCGATTAATTGCTAGAGGATTATCGCCAGTAAACGATTTTGAAAAGACTTTCGCCCGTAAGCTGAATGCCAACGAATATTTTTTTAATCCACAAGCTGGATTTATTTCTTTAAGTGGGCAGTTGCAGCCGGATGAAGTATTGGCAGTTGCTTATCAATATACCAATAACGGTCGTGTATACCAAGTGGGTGAGTTTAGCCAAGATGTTGCATTAGATACTAATAAAACAACATCTGGTGTACAAAAAGTATTGTTTTTAAAATTGTTGAAAGCGACATCTGCACGAACTACGTTGCCCATCTGGAAATTGATGATGAAAAACGTGTATAGCTTAGATGTGTTTGGGCTAAGTAAAGATGGGTTTCAATTAAATGTATTATATCAAGAACCAAGCGGCGGTTTAAAAAGATACTTGCCAGAAGCGGCACCAAGTGTGGATGGCAAATCCTTGTTAAATGTATTGGGCTTAGATAGATTGAATAGCAGAAACGATCCCCAACCGGATGGTATTTACGATTATGTTGAAGGGTACACAGTGTTGTCTCAGCAAGGCAAAATTGTATTTCCTGTATTAGAACCTTTTGGTAGCGATTTGGCAAGGCTTGCCTTTAATGGGTTTCCGGCATTGCAGCAAAAATATGTATACCAGCAATTGTATGATAGTATTAAAGCCATTGCACAAACCTATGCCAATTTAAATCGCTTTGTAATGCAAGGGCAAGCAAAGGGTAGTGGCGGTAGCGAAATTTATTTAGGGGCATTTAATATTCCGCAAGGCTCGGTAAAAGTTTCAGCTGGCGGACAAAATTTATTAGAAGGCATAGATTTTAGTATAGATTATAATTTGGGGCAGGTTAAAATTTTAAACCAAGCCATTTTAAATTCTGGTGTGCCGGTAAATGTATCGTATGAGAATAACGCACAATTTGGGCTACAACAGCGTGGTTTTTTGGGATTACGAGCAGAATATGTCGCAAATAAAAAATTACAGTTTGGTGCATCGATGGTACGATTAAATGAGCGACCTTTTTTTACCAAAGTAAATATTGGCGAAGATCCAATTAGAAACACCATGTACGGTGCAGATATTAGCTATAAATCGAACCTACCAGGCCTAACAAGATTTTTAGATAAATTACCATTTTATTCAACTAAAACCATGAGTACCATTACTGCTTATGGCGAAGGTGCTTATTTAAAACCAGGTCACCCCGCACAAATTGGTAGCGGCAGTAGTGGCTTATTTTATATAGATGATTTTGAAGGAACTAGAAGTAGTTTAGACTTGCGCTTTCCTTTGGTAGCTTGGGCTTTGGCAAGTACACCTCAAGGTACTACCG
>JAYWCY010000272.1:0-5350 GCA_043780175.1 Chitinophagales bacterium | reverse complement strand
AAAAAATTTATACCAAAACCTTTGCTGTGGGAAGACATGCCTGGCGATAGAATTTATCTTACAGGTGATGCGGCCATTATTAACAACGATGGTAGTATTGATTTTTTAGGACGGTTTGATGATCAAATAAAATTACGTGGCTACCGTATAGAACTTGGAGAAATTGAGGTGCGATTGCAAGCACTAGAGAATATTACTGCTGCGGCTATTGCAGTAAAAAAAGGTGACGATGGAAACGAACATTTAATTGGCTATGTATTAACCGAGCACAACACTGAGATAAATGACAATGAATTACGTGCCGAACTAGCAAAGATTTTACCCCCTTATATGGTACCTGAAGCCATTGTAAGGCTTAACGAAATGCCCAGAATGCCTAGTGGTAAAATCAACCGAAAAGCCTTACCATTACCTGCTTTTTTGGATGCCATTAATAACGATAATCCATCGCTAACTATTGACATTAATGCGCCATTAGAAACTAGGTTATTGGCAGTACTTCAAAAGAGTTTCCCAGGTAAACAAATCAATTTATCGCAAGATTTTTTCACAGATTTGGGTGGGCATTCTTTACTGGCAGCAGGTTTTGTATCGCGCCTAAGAAAGGAAGGCGGCGTACCTTATGCTTCTTTAAAAGATATATATATACATCGGCCTTTACAACAATTAGCTAATATATGGCGTGAAATACCCGCATCAACAGCATCTCCCAAAGCAATTTTTAACAGCATTCCACAATGGCGGTTTTTTTTGTGTGGTGTAGCACAAACAATATCCCTATTTTTTGTATTTGGTTTATTTACAATAGAAGTACTTGGCCCTTATGTTAGTTATTATTACTATAGTGAAGAATATGATAATAAGCTTTGCGGAATTTTGGCAGCACTTGTATTTTATTGTCTTATCCCAATTGTTTTTACTAGCCTAGTAGCTACTTTAAAATGGTTAATCATTGGCAAAATAAAAGAAGGCGATTATCCTTTATGGGGTAGTTATTATTTTCGTTGGTGGCTTGTAAAATCCTTACAAAGATTATTGCCATCCCAATTTATAAACGGCACACCGTTGTATCCATTTTTTTTAAGGCTATTTGGCGCTCGCATTGCCGAAGATGCACAACTTAGCAATATTACAATTGGTGCTGAAGACTTGATAACTATTGGTAGCGATGCCAGTTTAAGTTCTCAAGTAGTATTAAATAATGCTTTTGTTGAAGATGGCTTGCTAAAACTACGTTCTATACATATAGGCGCGCATGCATATATTGGTAGTAGTGCAGTGATTGCCGGCAATACCACAATTGAAGACTATGGTGAACTAGAAGATTTAAGTTACTTAAAAGAAGGTGGGATCATAAAATCAGGCGAGGTTTGGTACGGTAGCCCCGCCCAATTAAAAGAAACAAAAAAAATAGCAGATTTACCGAAACCAGCTGCCATCTCAGTAGTAAAAAAAGGCTGGTATCGTTTAGTATTCTTCTTCATGCTTTTTGTGTTTCCTGTTTTTATTTTAATCCCATTATTGCCTACCATTATTGCCATTAATGCTCTTGATAATGCAGCCGCAGATTATGATTTTTCATATATCATTGCAGTACCAATATTGGCTACTTTATACATTCTTTTGTTTGCGGTAGAAACAGTTGTCTTTACTCGTCTTTTAAATATCAATATTAAGCCTGGCAAATATTCTATCTATTCGTTTCGATATGTTCGAAAATGGTTATCAGATCAGTTTATGACATTGAGCCTTATTGTAATGCACCCAATTTTTGCAACGGTTTATGTAGCTCAATATTTTAGATTATTGGGCGCCAAAGTTGGAAAAAATACAGAAATATCAACTGCAAGTAGTGTTACCCATGCTTTATTAGAAATTGGTGATGATGCTTTTGTGGCAGATGCTGTAACACTTGGTGAGGCAGACGTGAGGGCACAACAATTAATATTAAATACTACAGTTATAGAACATAATAGTTTTGTTGGCAACAGTGCTTTAATACCACAGGGTTATCATCTGCCACCGAATATGCTAATTGGCGTTTTATCTACGCCACCTTCACTAGAACAATTACAAACTACTCAATCGGCAGATTGGTTTGGTTCGCCAGCAATTGCTTTACCGCGCAGGCAAGAAAGCATTCCTTTTCCTAAAAACTTAACAATTAGCCCTAGTTTTAAAAGGAAATTAGCGAGAGGTAGCATTGAGTTTATCCGAATTATTTTACCAGAAACAGTCATTATTTGCTGTAGTATTTTCTTTATTGCTTATGGACACGATTTATTAGTTAACCGTCCATTTTGGGAAGTCATTTTACTACTTCCATTGTATTATTTAATATTTATGGGTATCCCAGCTTTGCTTGTTACGGCCTTATTAAAGTGGCTATTTATTAGAAAATACAAGGCAGAACAAAGGCCAATGTGGACGGATAAAGTTTGGCGAAGCGAAGCCATTACATCTACTTATGAAGCTTTGAGTGTACCATTTTTGTTAGATTTTTTAAGAGGTACTTTTTGGCTTCCTGCAGCATTAAGATTGCTGGGTACTAGTTTTGGAAAACGTGTTTGGATGAATACCACAGACATCACAGAATTTGATGTAGTTTCTATTGGAACGGATACTGCGCTTAATGAAGATTCGGGACCACAAACACATTTATTTGAAGATAGGGTAATGAAAGTTGGAAAAATACAGATTGGCGAACGATGTGCTATTGGCGCAAGAAGTATTATCTTGTACGATACAAATATTGGTAATGACGTAAAAATCGATGCGTTATCGTTAATTATGAAAGGCGAAACACTCTCGGCAAATACCAGTTGGATTGGCAGTCCTGTAAGGCCAAATTAATATGATTACAAATAACACAAATAGGCACTTCTTATTAAAGTTTGGTGTTTGAAGAAAGTATAGTGCTAAGGTAATATGTGAGATTTTACCTTAGGCAATATATTACTACAGATGTATTTCTACAGATGTATTACTACACTTAATTTAAATAAATTGCTTTCAGTTTTGTAATAGCTTTGTCATCTAAACCCATTTCTTTTTTTAGATAATTATCAATAGTTCCATATTGTGCTTTAATAGCAACAAAGGTTGCGTTTAAATATTTTTCATTTACACTCATTACATCATTTACTACCTGTTCTTTCAAGTGGTAGGTATCTACCAGCAACGTTTTCATTCGTGTATTATCACGTTGACGATAATAATTACTAGCAAGATAATCGTTCATAATAGTTTGTTGATCTACGCCTAATACATATAAAATTAAAGCTGCTGCAATACCTGTCCTATCTTTTCCGGCGGTGCAATGAAATAGAATAGCACTATCGTTTGAATTTGTTAAAAGGGTTTCAAACATGGGCTTGTAACGCTTTGTAAATGGTGCAATATTGGCATAAAATGGTAGCATGATGCTATCGCCGTCGGTTGCTTTTGCCATGCTTTGCATTATTTTTCCTCTATCACCCACCTCTTCGCTACCACTTGGTAGCGATATGCGTATAGCACCAACTGGCAGTTTATCTGGCGCAATAGAAAACTCCGCTGGTCCTCTAAAATCTAATACATAATTAATTGAACGGTTGTGTAGGGTATCTAAGTCTGAAGGGGTTAAGTTATTTATCTCAGCACTACGGTATATTTTACCCCACTTTACTTGCTTACCACTTTTGGTAATATAACCACCTAAATCTCTCACATTCACTGCACCTTGTAATTTTATTTGACGCTGAGCACTGTCATTAACTTGGGCAATTACCACGTATGGCATTACCATCACTAGAAAAACACAGACATTTTTCATAAATTTTTTATTTAAAAGTAAAACGGCAAGCCATACTAGCTTGCCGTTTAAAATAGTATTTAATTGACTTATTTAATTAGCCACATTTTAGCATTTAAGTCATCCGTACCCCCATACTGAGACTGTATAGCTGCTTTGTAGTTATCAGAATTGTAGTTAATTTCTGATAATGGATACTGCCAACGTAAAGGAATTGTAGCGCTTGGAGTTCCAATACCAGTGCCGCCTTGTGCAAAAGTTGGTATCCCAGTTCTTCTTTGATTGTAGAAAGCTTCATAGCCAGAATTCATCCAAAAAGCGATATATTTTTGGGTTAAAATTTGACTTAAGCCTGTTGCATTATCACCTGCATAAGCAACATTAGCATTCGCCAAGAAATTGTATACGTCTAGCGTTACTGAACCGTAACTTGTTTTATTACCACTGTAATCACCAACTGAAACTGTTTTTCCTTGTGTGATACCGTATAAGCTTAAAGATGCATTAATACCGTTTAAATACCAAGTAGCGCCACTTGCAGCAATCCAGCCTCTATTTGCAGCTTCGGCAATATTGAAACACATTTCAGGATAACCAATTACAATGTAAGGCTCGGCATTAGCACCACTAGCGGCATTCATGTATCTATAGTAATTCATACAAGCGTATGATCTATCTGAGCTAAAATTAGCAAATCCTGATTGAGATAAATTGTTATCTAACCCAACATATGCAGTAAAGTCACCTACCGTTTTTGCACCACTTGTAATATATTTTAATGCCGGTGTGGTTAAAACAAAAGTTCTTGGATCTTGATTTGCGGTTAACAAGTTCATAAAAGTTTTGTTGACGTTTGCACAGTTATTATAAGGTGCATTACCAGCTCTATTGGGTGGATATAAAGTAATAGCCGTGTATTTAAAATACATATTATCGCTATTAGAACCCATAATTGGATACTTAGCAGGGTTGTTGTAAATCGTTGCAAATTGCCCAGGAATATTCAAATCTGCATTATCAATTGCACGTTTACTTAAGCTAATTAACACACGTAATTTATACGTATTAATTACTTGTTGCCACTGTACATAGGTTAAACCAAATACATCGCCGGCCGCATCGACTTTATTACCTGCAGTTGCAGTAGTGTATAAATTACTAATTAACGTATTAGCAGTATCCAAAAGTGCTAGTGAATTTTTATATACATCATGTTGTGAATCGTATTTTGGTGTCAAAATAGCTGTATTAACGGCTTGCGACATTGGTATATCACCAACACGTTGAGTTAACCAAACAAATGAGTAAGCTCTAAAAAATTTACTTAACGCAAAGTAAATATTGGTTGTGTTACCATATTGCTTTTGTGCTTGCTCTTCTAGTTTACTGCAGTATCTGATTTGATCATATGTATCGCTTGTTGTAGACCAGTTGTATGCATTTGAGCCGAAATAATAGGAATAGTTAGACACAATATTTTGATTGTAACGATACACATTTGAAATAATAGGTTCTTCTTCTTTCATCATATTTGATGTAATATGATTCAATAATAAA
>JAYWCY010000271.1:0-5804 GCA_043780175.1 Chitinophagales bacterium | reverse complement strand
CTTCTGTAATATGCTACCCGGAGCATCTTCAACACAAACGTTAACACTGATTGGTTATAAAAGAGGGGGTATTCCTTTGGCAATTCTAACATTGATTATTTGGATTACGCCTGCTTGCTTATTAATGGGGGGATTATCTTTTTTGCTAGATTATTTTAGCGACCAATCTATCAACACCAAAGTCTTTCATTTTATACAACCAATGGCAATTGCCTTTATTGCATTTTCTGCATTTAGAATTTTTAAAATCGCTGTGAATAATACCATTACTAGAGTGGTGATGGTTGTTGCAGCGATTGCTACGTTCTTATATTTTAAAACGCCTTGGGTATTTCCTGCTTTATTAGTAATGGCTGGTATTGCCACAAACTTTAGTGACAAACGTATACCACAAAAAGAAGTGCCGCCAAAGCAAATTAAGTGGGGAAATCTGTTGATATTTTTAGCAGTATTTGGTGTGGCCGCTTATTTTAGTGAAACATCTACTAAAAATAATTGGCCAAATCACAAAGCTTTTAACGTATTTGAAAGCCATTATCGTTTTGGCAGCTTGGTATTTGGTGGGGGCGATGTATTGATGCCATTGATGTATGAACAATATGTGGTACGCCCAAATACTCAACGCATTATTGATAGTAAGCGGGATGTACTAAAAATGGAGCAACAAGATTTTTTAACTGGTTCTGGTATTGTTAGAGCCATTCCCGGTCCAGTATTTTCAATTGGTGCTTTTACAGGTGGTATGGTGTTGCGTAGCGATAATACTTTTTTCTCTCAAGCGCTAGGTTGCTTTTTGGGTGGTATTGGTATTTTTTTGCCAAGTGCTTTATTGGTATTATTCTTTTTTCCAGTATGGCATAATCTAAAAAAATACGCAGTCATTCATCGGTCATTAGAGGGTATCAATGCGGCTGTTGTAGGTATTATGGCGGGTGCTACCATGTATTTAATAAACGCCACTTTAATTAAAGAAATCTGGAACAATCTATCTATCGGTTGGCTAGATATTGTGATTATTATGACTACTTTTTCTTTATTACAATTCACCAAAATACCGGCGCCTTTTATTGTGTTAGCTTGCTTGCTACTTGGCTTTGTTTATAGCTTTTCATAAAATGCTATGATTACATTTAATATTTACCTTATTGATGAATATCCCAGTAAAAAAATCATTTCGGCAGTGAAATAATTCGAGTAACTTACAATCTTTAAAATATAATATATGAGTACTAGTAGGCTAGAAGCTTTTAGCGATGGTGTGATGGCTATTATTATTACCATCATGGTATTAGAAATGAAAGTGCCTCGTAGCGATTCATTGATATCGCTTCTGCCAATATTGCCGGTATTTATTAGTTATGTGTTAAGCTTTGTAAATGTGGCTATTTATTGGAACAATCACCACCACATCATTCTCGCTGCAGAAACAGTCAATGCTCCTGTTATGTGGGCAAATATTCACTTGCTATTCTGGATATCACTTTTTCCATTTGTAACAGGGTGGATGGGTGAAAACCATTTTGCAACTTGGCCAGTCGTTCTGTATGGCATTGTATCTTTTATGGCAGGCGTGGCTTACTATATTCTTGCAAAATGTTTAATCAAGCTTCATGGCAAACGATCAACCTTAGTTGCAGCTTTGGGTAGAGATAAAAAAGGTAAAATTTCTGTCATTATTTATGCAGCTGGTATTTTGCTAAGTTTCGTTCATCCTTGGCTTGGACTGGCAATGTATTTTGCAGTAGCTACTATGTGGTTTATTCCCGATCCAAGAATTGAAGAGAAACTGGTAGAAAAAGAAGCAATTCAAAAGCAGGAAACTATTTAATTATAATCTTAATAATCCCACTTTAAATAACGTGTTTATAGGTTTATTATCCCAAAATAATTCAAAGTTTTCTAAGCCAGCTGTTGCGTAATTATTTGCTAGGTCTTGCACGGTATATGGCTTTAGGTTTTGTGTAGATAAGTCTTTTAGCATAGTGGCAAGCCAAGTGCCTTGGGCCTCATCTAATCTAATGTTAACAGTTTCTTTTTTGGTTTGAAATGTGAGCGAAGCTACTTGCCAAGTACTACCTTTTTTACTTTTGGTGACTATTTCTAGTTGTGGTTGTGTACCTATAAAAACTACTTTTGCAGAAGGCTTATAAGTACTCGTATCCTCTTCCAATAATGCGTTCACAATAAAGTCTGGAGCTACTTTAGTTTTAGGTACTTTAAAGCCCATCTCTTCTGCATCAAACCAGTTTGATAATGGATCGTCAAAGCAAAGCCCATGCATATAATTAAGTAAAGATTTTTTTAACCCAAAGCTAAATTTATCATGGTCTGTACCTGTTTCATCAATATGTTCCACATCATTATCAGCAAAAGTAATAGAGATATCTTTCGCCTTTTTAACGCCAAAATTTTCGGGATTTAAACCCACCGGACTATGTGCTGTCATGGCAAATTGGTGCCAAAACGCCGACTGCAAAACACCTGCTTTAAACAGTTGCCTTACCATCTCTAAACTATCTATCGTTTCTTGCGCTGTTTGAGTAGGAAACCCATACATCAAGTAAGCATGTACCATAATACCAGCTTCTGTAAAGTTACGATTCACTTTGGCTACCTGCGCTACAGTAATGCCTTTTTGTATAAGTGCTAATAATCTATCACTTGCTACTTCTAAGCCACCTGATACGGCGATACACCCAGAGGCTTTTAGTAGTAAACATAAGTCTCTTGTAAAGCTTTTCTCAAAGCGTACATTGGTCCACCAACTTACTGTAAGCTTGCGCCTAATAATTTCTAAAGCTAAGGCTCGCATTAATGCAGGTGGTGCAGCTTCATCTACAAAGTGAAAACCATTTTGCCCTGTTTGCGCTGTTATTTCTTCTATTCTATCGCACAGAAGGCCTGCTGCCACTGGCTCGTAGAGTTTAATATAATCTAAGCTGATGTCGCAGAACGTGCATTTGCCCCAGTAACAGCCATGTGCCATTGTTAATTTATTCCATCTGCCATCGCTCCAAAGGCTGTGCATTGGGTTTACCACTTCTATGGCAGAAATATATTTATCTAACCAAAAATCGCTATAATCTGGCGTACCTACTTCGCCTTGTTTGTAATCTTTTGTAGCTTTATTATTTAAATAAGTGACCTCACCATTAACTAGTATAAATGTTCGTTTAA
Organism: Chitinophagales bacterium; assembly: GCA_043780175.1. GTDB lineage: Bacteria > Bacteroidota > Bacteroidia > Chitinophagales > Chitinophagaceae > Parasediminibacterium. The sequence goes on along the minus strand of JAYWCY010000271.1, from coordinate 2,627 downwards.
GTTCATCGATAGTTTTGCTTCCATCTGTAAAGCCAATCAAATTTTCTATTGGTGCTTCGCCATCATCCAAAGTAATAAAGTCGTAAAACTCAAACACCCGTTTATCTTTTAACGACCGTAATTCTGTATTGGCAAAACCACCGCCCATGGCGACTTTTACATTCGGATAATATTGTTTCAGCCATTGCCCACAACGTAAACTCGTGTATAAATTTCCAGGAAAAGGTACGGATATGCAGACTATTTTGGGGTTTACAGTTTTCATTCTTTCTGCAAGAATGGTTATTAAAATGGTATCAATATAAGTGTAAGGTTGTTGTAACGATGTGTATAGTTCATCAAAACTATTGGCACTACGACCAAGCCTTTCTGCATAGCGACTAAACCCAAAATGGCCATCTACACATTCTGTTATCAAATCGCTTAAATCTTCCAAATACATGGTAGCCAAATGCTTGGCTTTATCTTGATGACCCATGCTACCAAATGCCCAATTTAAATCGTCTAATTGTTTAAAACGAGAGGCTTCAGGTAAAAAGTCACGCTTACTAATGAGGTGCGAAAGTGTAGGATTTTTACCTTGTAAAAAACCAATTACATCATCAATAGTGCTGATATAATCAGCTTGTAACGCAATGATACGACGGGCATTCTCTGAGGTAATGTCTGTATTAGCGATGGTAGCAAATAATTGACGTAACCCATTTTTACTAAATAGTGCTAAGGTCACTTCAATACCCAAATCGGCCTGAAAGGCACTGACATTTTTGGTATTTAAAAAGCCTTTTAAATAAGCCGTTGCAGGGTAAGGCGTATTTAACTGTGTAAATGGTGGCGTAATTAAAAAAACCGAAGCACTCAAATTGTTGTATTATTTAGGTTGCGAAAATAATCTATTAGTTTAAGCCTAACACACTTTGTGGTTATTGAACAAAATACATAGCAATAACGCTTGATTAACCTTGTTTGTTGAGATTTGAAATTCGCTTTCTATATCTAATCAGCAAAGATATTATTACTATTAAAATGATAGTGTTGCTGGCAAACCACAACTCTGTTTTAGTAGGGATAATATGGCTTGAGGCATTAGCTGCTAGCCATACGAGTAAGTTTAAAAACAGGGTAATAGTTAGTAAAATAATAATTATAAGAACTATTATTCTTTTCATTTATCTGTTAATTTTTATGCAACAATTATTTTTTGAAATTACTTGATTGTATAAGTTTAAAACGGTCATCAATATTTATTGATGACCGTTTTACTTTACTATTTATTTCTTCGCTTTTACAGGTTTAGTCGCTGCTTTTTTAGCTGGTGCTGCAATTGCTACAATTGTCGCTGGCGTTTCTTTTTTCGCTTTGTTAGCTTTCTTTTCTACCACTACTGTTACTGGTTCAGCCGCTTTTATGGCTACTTTTTTAGTTGCAGCTTTCTTTATTATTGGCACAGTTACTACCACTGGTTCAGCTGTTTCCTTTTTTCCTTTTGGAGCTTTAGGTACTTCTGATGGTACGGTAATTACGCAGTTGTCTACAAAAAAACCTTCGCTATATACATAAGCCTCAGCGTTGCCATCGTTTACCCAACGACCATCGCTTAAAAAATAACGGTATTGGTAGGTACCGCTTTCTAGCGTTACAGTGGTTTTTAACGAGCCATCTTTTTGTTGTTTCAAAGCTATGCCTTGTTCAAAATCCCAGTTGTTAAAATCACCAAGTAAAATACCAGAAGAGGCATTGTCTACAATTTCAGCCGATACAGTGAAAGTAATTTTTTGTGCCATAAATGTTGTTTGTTGTTCAGTAATGAGAACATTACCTTTTGGTTAGGAAATATGTTTTATCCGTAATTAATACCTTTTTTAACAAAAAGTAACCGTTAGTAAAGTTGGATGCTTCATAAATACCTACTTAATAGGTGCTTATAATGGCGAGATGTGCTGCATTGCACCACTATTTAAGGGTATTCAATTTGTATAATGCAGCTGGATGATCTTTTGTCATTTCGCAAGAAAGCCATACACTATTATTGTTTAAAAAAGCAATACCTTCTGTTTGCCCAGTATCGGTTGTCTCATTCAATAAAATTCTTTTGGCCTTACCATTAAAATAATCATGACTTTTAAAATCGTTAAATACCCATACAAAACTACTTAAATGTCCTTTTAAGTAGCCTACCAATAATAAATATTTTCCATCAGGACTTAAAGCCGCATCAGTAATTAAACCTTCACTGTTAAAAATACCGTGAGGGGTTGCAATAAAATTACCAGGCGTTTTTTGGTAAGCTATATAAACCAGTTTGATTATCACATCTTCTTTTGGTAAATAAATAGAGTGAATCCTTAGTCACTATTATCGATTCGCAATCAAAATTATTATCCTTTTTGCTTCCGTTAAATATGGTTTGGTCTGGGTAACTAAAGCTAATAATATCTGCATTTACCGATTGAGTAGCTATTTTATTATCAATATCAATTAGCTTAATACGTACTATTTTCAAGTCTTTTCTTGCCCCATCATTGTTGCCAGCATCTTCTATATATATGTATTGATCATCTTTTGAAATGCCTTCTGCATCTATAAAACTCGCATTGGCAATGGTTACTTCTTGTACAATACTACCA
>JAYWCY010000270.1:0-2536 GCA_043780175.1 Chitinophagales bacterium | reverse complement strand
ATGTCTTTACGTCTGTCTCGCAAGGCTGGTAACGAGATGGTAAACACATTTAACCGATACAATAAATCTTCTCTAAACTTGCTTTCTTTCACTTCTTGTTGCAAATCACGGTTGGTAGCTGCAATAATGCGGACACTTACTTTAGTAGGTTTTGTGTCGCCCACTTTTATAAACTCACTGGTTTCTAGTACACGCAGCAATTTACTTTGTAGGTCAAGGTGCATTTCGCCAATTTCATCTAAAAACAAAGTACCTGTAGTAGCTTCTTCTATCAGCCCTTTTTTATCTTTTACAGCACCTGTAAATGCACCTGCTTTGTGACCAAATATTTCACTTTCAAGTAATTCTTTACCAAAGGCGCTACAATTTAAAGCCATAAATGGTTTCCCCGTTCTTTTACTGCCGTTATGTATAGATTGTGCAAATACTTCTTTGCCAGTGCCAGTTTCGCCCAAAAGTAGTACAGTAGCTTCGGTAGGTGCAACCCGTTTTGCTAAGTTTATAGCTTCTTTTATGATGGCAGATTCGCCCAAAATACTATCAAAACCATAACGTTTGCCTACTTGCTGCTCTAGTTGTTCTACACGCTTTTGTAGCTGTGCTTTTTCTAAAGCGCGGTTTAATAATGGAATAATTTTATCGTTATCATCGCCTTTTGTAATATAATCAAACGCCCCGTTACGCATGGCTTGTACACCATCAGCAATATTGCCATAAGCCGTTAATAAAATCACTTCAACACTTGGATATTTTGGTTTAATGGTAGCCATAAAATTTACACCATTACCGTCAGGCAATTTTACATCGCACAGCACAACATCTATCGGCTTTTGGGCAAGTTGTTTTTGCCCATCTTTTAAGTTGCTGGCTTCTACCACATCAAACCCTTCGGCTTTAATAATTCTAGCTAATAAGCCACGTAGTTTTTCTTCATCGTCAATAATTAAAACTGTCTTCAAGTTGTATAATTTTCTAGTTCAAATGTAAGTTGATAGTGGAATGCAGGGCACATTTAAAATCGTCTTACTTAAGAATCAATTTTTATACCTAATAATTTATAGGGTTTAAGGATATTTGATATGTTACAATAAATTTACGACTTAGAAAAAAAGTAAACTCATTTCATTGTTATAACATTAGTTAGATTATTTTGCAATCAATTTTTAAACAAATCAAATACACAATCATGAAAAAAATCGTTTTAGCATTAGCCCTAGTTGCAGGAACAGTTGGCATGTACTCTTTTACAACTAAAGTTGCTGATACTTTTGCTGTAAATACTACTACAAGTAAAGTTGAATTTATTGGTTCTAAAGCAGGTGGTTACCACCCTGGTTATTTTTTATTAAAAAGCGGTAGCGTAGCTATTGATGGTGGTAAATTAACTGGCGGTAGTTTTGTAATTGATCTTGCATCGTTAAAAATTACTGATGACGCAGGTGCAAGATTAGAAGGGCATTTGAAATCGCCAGATTTTCTTGATTTTGGAAAAGGTACAGAAGCGAATTACACCATTTCTAGCGTAAAATATATAAGTGCAACTAAAGCTGAAATTGACGGGAGTTTAACTTTAAAAGGTATTACAGCACCAGTAAAATTTGTTGCTAATATTCGTGGTGTTGATGCTGCTAAGTTTTTTGCAGAAGCTACTTTTAGCTTAGACAGAACAGCTTTTGGCGTTAATTACGATCCTACAAAAGTTGCAAGTGATGTACAAGTAACGGTACATTTATTCGCTGCTAAATAATTTATATATACATTTATTTTATAAAAGCCCTGCTTAATAAATTTAAGCAGGGCTTTTTATTGCTAACTGAGGTGTGTAACCCTATTTTTGCCACATGAATAGGCAACAACTTATTACACAATTACAACAAAAACAATCATATTTATGTGTGGGTTTAGATACAGATGCTACTAAATTGCCCAAGCATTTACAACAGCATCCCAATGCAGTATTTGAATTTAATAAAGCCATTATTGATGCTACAAAAGACTACTGTGTGAGCTATAAAATTAATACCGCATTTTACGAAGCCATGGGCTTAAAAGGGTGGGAGGCAATGGAGCAAACCTTACATTATATACCCGATACACACTTTAAAATTGCTGATGCTAAACGAGGCGACATTGGTAACACATCTAGCCAATATGCCAAAACATTTTTTGAAGTATTGCCTTTTGATGCTGTAACCGTAGCACCCTATATGGGGGAAGATAGTGTGCGACCTTTTCTTGAATATGAGAATAAATTTACTATTGTATTAGGTTTAACATCTAATAAAGGTGCTAATGATTTTCAAAAATTAATAGTAAGTAACCACACCAATGATAGTGGGTTGGTGCCAAGTATTTTACAAGGGAATACCGAAGAACATTTGTATAAAAAAGTACTTAAAACAATTACACAATGGGGTACGAAAGATAATTTGATGTTTGTTGTAGGTGCTACGCAGGCCAGTGATTTGGCTGCTATTAGAGCTATTGTACCAGATAATTTTTTATTAATTCCAGGTGTGGGTACACAGGGTGGTAG
>JAYWCY010000269.1:0-3894 GCA_043780175.1 Chitinophagales bacterium | reverse complement strand
CCTTCTTTTTAATCTATTCTACCATACTTTTTGCTAACACTGTGGATAAGTGCAAAACAATAACTAATAACGATGAACAAATATCCTTTAAACTAGGGGGTGGTATTAATTTATCGCTACTAGAGCACACTTGGGAAAATGCAGAAGATTTATTAAAAACTGATATTGAGCCGAAATTAAAAAATATTAAGCATATTGGCTTTAAAACAGTGCGTTTACCCGTTGCTTTTGATATGTTTTTACAACCAAATTCATCAAACCTACAAATGCAACTAGTAGACAAGCTTGGTGATACATATAATAAATGCAAAATGCTTCGCCTAAAGCTTATTATAACCTACCACTACGGTAAAATTTATTATGGTAGCAATAATAGGTATACCGAGCGTGATAGAATTTTATGGATGTGGAAACAAGTTCAAAATAAATTTAGAGGTATGGGCTATGATGATGTGTTTTTTGAATTGTACAACGAGCCCACCGAAGAGCGTAAAGCTTGGAAGGAAGATGCGACATTTTTGGTAAATGGCTTGCGCTGGGAAGACAAAGAGCGTATTTACATTATAGGTGGTACTAACTATAATAATGCTGATGAATTACTAGATTTTGGCAAACTAGCAGATGATAAAATATTGTACACCATTCATTTTTACGAACCGTTTCTTTTTACCCACCAAGGTGCCGAATGGGCTAAAGAAAAAACATATATTACTAATGTGCCTTACCCATACGTAAAAAAGAAAATGCCTACTATTCCGGATCAAGCAAAAGGCACTACGGTAGAGCAAGATTATTTTAAATATCCAGCTGAAGGCACCAAAGAGTTTATAGCATTGCGCCTGAGACGGATATTAGATGAATGCAAGAAAAAAAATATGCCCCTAATTTGTACCGAAGTAGGCGTTATAGATTTGGCAGACAATAAATCTCGTAATCAATACCTTACTGATATTACAAGTATTATGCAGGCGCTTGAGTTACCAACCATTTTATGGGATTATGATCAAAAATTTGCTGTGGTACAACCTAATGGCAGTCCATTAAAAGGTATTAAAAGTTGGCTAAAATCAATTAATTAAATTAATATTTATTCTGTAATACTATTAATGAAAGATAATTGGAAATATTTTATTAAACCCAGCGCTAAGGCACCGAATAACGGCCTGAATATAATACCGCTTACTAGATTTCAAGCAGCAAAAAATTTTAGAGAGTTTAAGCTTACAATAAGAAGACTTATAAAGGAGTTTATTTTTATTAGTGTTGGAATTTTTTTGGCTGCATTTGGTTTAGAAAGTTTTTTACTACCTAATAAATTTATTGATGGTGGTGCTACTGGTATTGCTTTGCTTATTTCCGAAGTCAGTTCATTTTCTATCTCAGCATTATTGGTTATTGTAAACATTCCGTTTGTTTTTTTAGGTTATAAAATATTAGGTAAAGAGTTTGCCATTAAAGCAATATTTGCCATATCTGGCTTAGCGATTGTTACAGCCACTATTCATTTCCCAGATGTAACACACGATAAATTATTGGTGGCCGTTTTTGGTGGTTTCTTTTTAGGTGCTGGCATTGGACTCACCGTACGTGGTGGTGGTGTGCTAGATGGCACAGAGGTTTTGGCAATAGCTATCACCAGAAAATCTAGCCTTACCATTGGCGATATTATCATGACTATTAATATAATGGTATTTGCCACTGCCGCCTATTTTCTCACAATCGAAACGGCTTTATACTCAATGATTACTTATTTGGCCGCTTCAAAAACGCTCGATTTTATTATAGAAGGTATAGAAGAATACACAGGAATTACCATTGTCTCATCTCACAGCGCAGAAATTAGCCATATGATTGAAAACAAACTTGGTCGTGGCTTTACTGTGTACAAAGGCAAGCGTGGTTTTGGCAAAAACGGAAGCACTGGCGATGTAGATATCATTTATACTGTAATTACACGTTTAGAAATTAGTAAGCTTAATGGTGAAATTGAAAAAATAGATCCGTATGCGTTTGTGGTAATGCAAAGTGTAAAAGATACCAAAGGTGGTATGATTAAAAAAAGATCATATAGCCACTAAGAAGTTGAGGATTTAGAGTTTGAAGTTTAATAGTTTAGTATTCCTTTTTTACTTTTCATTATTGATTTCTTAGGCCTTCACTATTCACCTTTCACTTATCACCTTTCCATCTTTGCCTTTTTGCCACTATTTAATTTTTCACTTATATTTATCCCCTATCTAAAAAATTAAAATGGAAGCAATACTGCAACTAACGGGTATTACAAAAGCGTATGGTAAAATACAAGCTTTACAAAACGTAACATACAGCGTTCCGAAAGGCAGCGTATTTGGTATTCTTGGTCCAAATGGCAGTGGTAAAACCACCATGCTAGGCATTGTATTAAATGCTTTGCAAAGTGATAGTGGCAGCTTTACTTGGTTTGGCAAACCAGGCAGTCCAGCTGCAAGGCAGCGCATTGGATCATTACTAGAAACACCAAACTTTTATCATTATTTGTCTGCTGTAGACAATTTAAAAATTACACAAGCTATCAGCCATCGTGGCACTGAAGCCGATATTTACAAAGCCCTAGAGATTGTGAAACTTACTGAACGCAAGAACAGTAAATTTAGTACCTATAGCCTAGGTATGAAACAACGCTTAGCTATTGGCGCAGCTTTATTGGGTAATCCTGATGTGATTGTGTTTGACGAACCTACCAATGGCTTAGACCCAGTAGGTATTTTAGAAATACGCGAATTGATTAAAGAACTAGCAGCACAAGGTAAAACCATTATTATGGCTAGCCATTTGCTTGATGAAGTTGAAAAAGTATGTACACATGTAGCCATTATGAAACGTGGTACTTTATTAACTGCTGGTGCCGTTGATGAAGTTCTGGCTAATGAAGATATTGTAGAAATTAATGGCAATAATGACAACGCATTACAACGCTTATTTATTAATTATCCTGGCGTTACTCAAACTAAACATAACGGCCATCATTTGCAATTATTTTTTACACTTGGTACAGCCAATTTAGAAGCTGTTAACCAACATTGTTTCAATAATGGCATTGTATTAAATCATTTACTTTTAAAGAAGAAAAGCTTAGAAACGAAATTCTTTGAGCTAACTAATAACTAAAAAAAATTGTGGGTTGTGACTGATAAGTTACAACACTTGCGCATCGTATAACTCATCACTCCTAATTTATAAATTGTACTTCATGTTAGCTCTTATAAAAATAGAATGGCTTAAAATAAAAAAATACCCCGCTTTCTGGTGGATGCTTGGTATAGTAGCGCTTACATATCCAGGTGTTAATCTACTCTTTTATAACGTTTATCAAGAGCTAACTACAAAAAAAGACTTTACAAGTAACATTGCTAAACAACTTTTTGGTAATCCATTTGCCTTTCCAGAAACATGGCATTCAGTGGCTTTCTTTTCATCTTGCTTTGTGATTATACCAGCTATTTTGGTTATCATGATTATTACGAATGAATACCAGTACAAAACGCATCGTCAAAATGTAATTGATGGCTGGAGCCGCAATCAATTTATTACTAGCAAAATATTAGATGTTGCTATCATTACCATTGTAGCATCTATTATGTATGTTGCCACTGCTACTGCTTATGGCCTTACTATTAAAGAAGACAATACCGCACAATGGAGTGAAGAAATTAAATACATTCCACTATTTGTGCTGCAAACTTTTGCACAGTTAACTATTGCATTTTTACTAGGTTTCTTAATTAAAAAGGCATTTATTGCGCTAGGGATTTTTGTGTTTTATTTTGCCATTGTAGAAAATATAATTGTAGGCCTCTTTAAGTTTAAAAAAATAGCAGGCAGCAGATTTTTACCCTTAGAAATATCCGACAAGCT
>JAYWCY010000268.1:0-2832 GCA_043780175.1 Chitinophagales bacterium | reverse complement strand
TCTTGAAAACAACGAGGTTGATTTTGCGTTGGTATCAGTTTTACCAGAAAAACTGGATGTAGATCAGGAAATTTTACTGCCTAATAAGTTGTTTTTAACTGGCGCAGTTGATAGTATGACGGATATTTTTTTACCAATGACAAAAGAAGTATTTAATGATTTACCATTAATTTATAGAGAGGAAGGTTCTGGTACAAGGGTTGTAATGCAGCAGTATTTTAAGCAGGCAAATATTGTACCCAAAGTACGTTTTGAGCTTACTTCTAGCGAAGCTGTAAAGCAAGCAGTAATGGCCGGCTTAGGCTTTTCTATACAATCGCTATTAAGTATGAAAAATGAGTTGAGGCAAAATGAGATTAAAATTATCCCTGTCGAGGGCTTACCATTAACAGAAAACTGGCGATTAATATGGCTAAAGCAGAAGAAAATGTCGATAGTTGCAAAAGCATTTTTAAAACAAATACAACAAAATAAGCATTTAATTTTTCAACAAAATTTCGCTTGGATTAATACTTATTGACCTAAGATTATATTAAAATAATTTCAATTTGTGCTTTACTTCATAGTTAAAGGGTATATTAATAAATATGCCAGCTCTGCCTACTTTAGCCGAACCTTTTACACTTATTAGTACTTCCTTACCAAGTAAACTAGACAAAGCATTCTTATAAATGCTCTGCATATTCACTATCATATTAGTCGTAATTGCAAATTCACTTTGCTTGCTAATATGCATACTTGTGTCTAATTTAAAGTTCCCAAGATAATTTTTATCTATATATACATCGCAATTAATCTTCTTTAAGTTTACTCCAAAACTGTTTGGATTGTAATAAACCAGATCAATTGTCAGGTTCGTTTTATCTAAACCAAGCTGTTGAATTTTAATATTTCTAATATCTCGATACTCAAAATCCTTCGGTTTTTGGCAACTGCAAAATATTAAAATAGCCAATAGGGGCGTAAACAAGCCGTATTTTTTCATTGTAATAGGTTATGCTGCAAAATAGGATATAAGTGCTGTATTTCAAATTTAGGTGCTACCTTTAATATAAATTTTAACACTAAGTAATTTAGTTAAATGGTGGCGAAAAGAGGACTATTTGCTATTACTATAATACAAAAATATTTAGTGGAAATAAAATTGTATAAATTACTGATAATAAATTAGTTATGATATTTTGATAGTTTAAAAATATAACTAAAAACTGTTTAAATTATCAATTAACACACTTTTACACAGTAAAAAAGAAATGGATAAAATTATTTCAAAAAAATCAATACAAATAATTGACAGTCAATACTTTGGATGTATTAACTATTATAAAAGTTTATTTAATTATACAAATAGTATTATTGAAGTATGCGATAGTTTTCAAAAAATGAGTTTTCGCAATAGGTGTACCCTAGTGGGCAGCAATGGATTAGTAGATTTGAGTATACCAGTAGTTGGTGGTAGAAATAAGAAGCAATTAATGCGAGATGTGAAAATTGATTATTCGCAACCGTGGCAGCAGCAACATATTAAAACAATAAGAAGCTGTTATGGTAAGTCGCCTTTTTTTGAATATTTTATTTTTGATATAGAAACGATGCTAAAATGTCAGTACGATTTTTTAATAGATCTGAATACTGCAACCTTTTTATGGGCTAAAAAAATAATTCAATTATCTAGTAATATTTCTTTTTCTGAAGATTTTCTGAGAGATTATTTGGTACAAGATATCGTTGATAATAGGCATCAGTTTTTGCCGAAAAATTTTCAGAAAGAAAGTAATAGTGTTATTTATTCACAAGTGTTTGAAGAGCGAATTGGCTTTCAGCCCAACCTGAGTATCTTAGATGTGTTGTTTTGTGAAGGACCAAATGCCAAACATTTATTGAAAGGCAACAATAATAGGTAATAAGGCATCTTTTGAAATTGGTAAGTTTTGCTATAAATACTTTGTAACTTATTTAAACTTAAATTGCCTGCTTATATCTATTTGATTATCACCTGAACCATAATGAAGAAATTTTTATTCTCAATAAGCTGCCTTTTTCTTTTTCATTTTCTTTCGGCTCAAAATTTCTCTAATAAAGGAAAAGACTTTTGGTTAGGCTATGGCTACCATGTGAATATGGCTGGTAATCCATCAAGCGGCGGCTCTCAGGATATGGTGTTGTATTTTACATCTGATAAAAATGCAAATGTTACAGTTGAAATTCCTGCTAATGGCTACAAACAAACCTATATCGTTACAGCCAATCAAGTAACTATTTCGTTACCTCTACCCAAAACAGGTACTCAAGATGCGCGTATTAACGATACAGGTTATTACAACCGTGGTATTCATATATCTAGTGATGTAGATATAGTGGCTTATTCGCATATCTACAATGCTAGCGTTTCTGGTGCATCGCTTTTGTTTCCTACGAACACTTTGGGGAAAGATTATTATGTGATTAGCTATAATCAAGCTTCTAACGCCAATAATGCCAATTCTTTTGCTTTCGTTGTAGCAGTAGAAGATGGACTTACTACCGTAGAAATAACACCATCTGTAGCAAATAAGAACAATAAGCCCACTACGCCTTTTTTAATAAGTTTAACAAAAGGGCAAATTTATAATTTGATGGGAACTACTAGTGGTAATACAGGCACGGATTTAACGGGAACGCATATAAGAACTATTAGCTCAAGTGGAAGTTGTAAAAAGATTGCTGTGTTTTGTGGAGCAGGTAAAATGAGTATAGGTGGAACGACTAATAATAATAATCAAACTGGTAGTGCAGATAACTTATTTGCGCAAGCCCTTCCAGCAAGTGCTTGGGGGCTAAGATATTTAACCG
>JAYWCY010000267.1:0-2408 GCA_043780175.1 Chitinophagales bacterium | reverse complement strand
TAATGCGTTCATACCTTCAATTACAATTCTAAATTTTTTAACAACATCGCTATTATAAAAATCAATCTTAAAAGTATTGTTATTTTTATCCGTTAACACAAATGGATTCCAATATAAAGTGGTTCGAGTATCTACAATGCTATTGGTTTGTGATACAAAATAATCGGGATGATAAAATTCCTTATAAGCTGTGTAACCATTAAGCAGCACACTTTTTAAAGCGCTAACAGTATTATATTTAATCTCATCTGGCTTACGTGTGTACACTACAATTGCCCCCGAAGGACCAGAACCTGATGAACCCATAAACGGTGGGCGAAAGACTTTTATATACGCAATATCATTCATTTGTAAATGCTGGATGTTATAAGCATCTGAAGGCATTTCATTAAGAAAAAATTCTGGCGAGCCTTCACGCCAAGTTAAAGCGGTGGTATCGCCTGGTTCTAAACTATGCGACATGGTAAGCCCTGGCACTTGACTTTGCAAATAATGAAAGACATCTAAAGAACCTTTTGCAGTTTCGTCGTTCAACAAATCAAAAGCAAAGCCATTATTACCTTTAAATAAACCAGAAGTGTATTTATCATCTAATAATTCTTTAGCACTTTTTACTTTAGAATTCACAATCACCTCTTTTAGCAAGCCTGCTTTTACTTCTTTTTTTAATCGTTCAATCAACTTATTGATTGAATCGCTACTTGCAAAATCAATAGTATCTATATACTTACTATTAAATATTTGTATACTTTTAAATAAAACTAATTGTGTAATTGGATTTTGAAAACTGACAGCCCCAATATCATTCAGTTTTTTATCTGCGTTTAATTGATAAAATACTTTAGTTGTATCATAAAAAATAAGTTGCTTTAATTCAAAAGAACCATTTTGTTTTACAGGTGCCACTAAGTATTGCTTGCTGCTATCTTTAGATTGAAGAATTAAACTCAAAACTTCATTTGGCTTAATACCAGCTTGCCCCCCCAAGAATACTTTGCCTTTTAGTTGCAAATAATCTGTCTCTTTTTCGTTACCAATTACAGGCTTTTTTTCATTAATAATGTCATCCCATTTGTAACGTCGCCAGCCATGAGTAAGCATTACTAAATCTAGATAATTTTTAGTAGAATCATCGGTATTAGAAAAGTAAAATGCAGGATTGTGAACATGACCTTTTAAATCACCAGTTAACAGTAAATCTGAAAATATATTACTTGAAGCATCAACCAATAAAGATGCATCAGTAACAGAAAGAGACATATTGGATAATATTGTATCAGTTACTGAAATCTCTAAACTGTTTTTTGAACGCTTCGCTAAGTCTTTTTTAATTGTAGTAATTGATGGAAAAAATTGGTGCAACTGGTTATTTACAAATACAATTCGCTCAGCTATAGGTATCCAATTATTATCAAATAAAGTAAGTTGTACAACACCAGTAGGTAAACTGTCAATTGGTATTGCTGCAACAACTGTTTTTTTATTAGTTGCATTTAATGTTGCATTGTAAATTTCTTGTTGATGTAGTGTTGCAATCAAATGTAGTGTCTTAAAGTTATCAGACGCAATAACTGTTCTATTGGCTACAAATACAATCTTATTCTTAACTACTTTAGCAGATATGGTGGCACCAACAGTTTTTATAGCTGGCAACTTTGTTGAATAATTATTCCCATTAGCTTCTATCCAATTACAGGTATAAATCTCGTTTGCATCAGGTTCAAACAACAAGCTGCCCATACCATTATGCATCGAGAAAATAGAATCAACTAATTCGTTTTTACTATTAAAAATAGCTCCTCTAAAAGCAATTGGTTCACCAAAACCATCAGTAGCCAAACAAGCCAATGTTGATTGAATACCATTTATCAAATCACCACCTTCTGGGAAAAAATTTAGAGTAGCAGATACAGTTGATTTACTAAGTTTGAGTGTAGTTTTTTTATTGTATACCGTCATATCTTTTGTGTAAATGAAACTCGTATCAAAATTCAGCATCCATCTTGTATAAGCTTTTATATGTAACCCCTGCCCCGCATAGTTTTGAGGCACTTCAAATTGCCCCCTAGCAGTCGCTTCAAATATGGGTTGCGATGTATGTTTTAGTAAACTACCACTATCATCATACCAATCTACAAACAGCGTTTTACTATTTCTAGAAGGGCTTTTATTTGCTAATAAATAAGCTTTAAACCAAATAGTTTCACCAGGATTATAAATACTTTTATCTAAATGTAAGTGCAATTTTTCTTGCTGGTAATTATTTTTATAAATTGTAAGCATAGAGTCAACTTGCTGTGAGTGAGCAATAAAGCCGCTGCTTAATAGAAAAATAAATAGTATTTGCCTCATGGTTAAAATTAAAACAAAGTTCAAATAAAAAAGAGACCCAAAAGTCTCTTTTTTAT
>JAYWCY010000266.1:0-2111 GCA_043780175.1 Chitinophagales bacterium | reverse complement strand
TACCGATACCAAAACCTAAGTAGCCAGAGAAATATCCAGCAACAGCTTCATTATAGTCTTTCGGTTGAAACACACACTTAGCTTGTAAGCTATTGTGTGAGTAATTCACTTTAAATTTTTCCAGTTCATAGGTACCATCTACCATAACTGTTTCACCATCAATCAGCATGTCGCCATCACCTAAAAAAACATTGTTTTTAAATTTCCCTTCCATAATACGGATGTGTGGAATATTTTTGGTAACCGCGGCTACAATTTTACGGCCATGTCCATCGTTGCAATTACCACTTACACAGCTATCGGTAGCTAGTTTTGAGATATCATAAACACCATCAAATTTTGGCCCCCAATTTTTTACATTGATATTATTACCTTCCAGTATTAGATGTTCTGATAGGCGATATTTTTTCTCAGAATCGGTAACCGATTGAAATTGTGACAGATTGTTTGCTGATCCTATATTATCAAATAAGCCGATTGTTAAAGAATAAAACGTATTTGGCGTCCCATCACCATCCCTTGTATTTTCTCTCAGTTGGCCCACTTTGGCACCGTTATAATATATGAAAGCCATATTCCTAAAATGTTTTTCGTCCGCTAATCTGTCTAAGCCTTGGGCTGTTTTTATTTGCCACTTATCGCCACCAAATATTGGCATGCCATATATAGCGGCAATGATGAGATTGATATCGTGTGCGGCTAAACGATAAAAAGCGATATAATAATTTTTCTGATTACCTTTAAAATAGTTGATGTAATTCGCTTGTGCATACATTTTAGGTGTTGCTAGTACTTTATACATTATTGAAGAATTGCTTTTCTCGTATTCTTCACCTTTCAAGCTTATATAGTTGGAATTTGCTTTTGATACCAAGTCAGTTATCGCGGCTTGTATATCTTTCGCTTTCGCATTATCATCATCGGAAAAGGTTTCGCCAGCTACATTGGCAGTAGTGATAGCCTTTGTAGTTGTTGAAACTGGGGTAAGCGATGCCAACTCATTATCATAATATCCTATAGAAAACGACAATGCTTTGGCTTCTAAATCTTCGCGTAGCATCCCCACTTTTGAACCGTTGTAGTATAAAAAAGCCTTATTGATGTTTTTTTCACCTGTCACTTCTTTTTTTATAGTCCACGCCTTACCCCCATATTCTGGCATACCCATGATAGATGCAATGGCAAGATCAATTGCATGTGGTGTTGTATAATAAGCCATGTAAAAATTTCTACTATTGGCATTAGCGTAAGTGATATAATAATTTTGTGCGTACATTTTTGGTGTTGCAGTAGCCTCATACATCATGTATGTCTCAGCTTTTGCAACCTCTTTACCACGCATACCCTCAAAATTGCCAGCCGCTTTAGATAGTAGTTCTATCACAGTGGCTTCTATTTCTTTTGACTTTGCCAAATCATCTCCAGAAAAATGTTGCGCATTAATTTGGTTAGTAAATAGCACTACCGCCATGACCAACAATCCTTTAAATGTCATAATTAATTATTTAATATTTTGTAATAATCCACTTGCTTTATTATCTGCTTTATAGCATAAATGTGGGTAGTTATTATGAGTTTAAAAATACCCGTTACAGGGTATTTTTAAACAAAAAACCATGATAGCACTATGGCTACCATGGTTCTAATCGTTATCAGTGCTACCCCTAACACATCCGACTACATTTTTATCAAGCTTACCACTTGCCCATCACTTAGAAATAAGGTATAGTTTCCTTTTAAAAACTTATTTATACTAATGGTTTCTTGTTGGTTATTAATAATACCAGTTTGCACGATTTTGCCAGTTACGTCTACAATTTTGTAAGCTAATGGCTTAGTTATTTGTGTGCCATAATCTACCGTCACAGTATTACCTACCGAAGGGTTTGGGTACAATTTTAATCTCAGTTTTGCATTACCCATATCTACGCTTCTTACATCGCTTAAGGCAGTTTTGCCATCTTTATCTACTTGTTGTAATCTGTAATAATTAATGCCATTTAATGGTTGCTTATGTAAGAATTGATAGTTATTTAAACCAGTTAAATTTCCTGCATCAACCTTGCCAATTGTAGCCCAATTAATAGCATTACTACTTTGCTGTACATTAA
>JAYWCY010000265.1:0-3545 GCA_043780175.1 Chitinophagales bacterium | reverse complement strand
AGACCAAGTATAGATATTAAGGTTAATAATTTTATTAATATAGGTACGAATACATTGTTTACTTTTTTAGATAGAAGTGGAACAAAAGCAAACTTTAGTGGTGCTAGTGGGCAAGGTGCAAATTTGGCCAACCCATTAACTTCACCATATAATGCTGACGGATCAATAAGTATTTATGCGTGGCCAGAATACCATTTAATGGGTAATCCGATAAACGATTTATTAATTTGGAATTCTGATTTATCTAATAAACTATTTTCATCAAACTACATAAAAGTAGCACTACCAATAAAAGGCTTATCATATAAATTTAACTCTGGTGTTGAATTAACTAACAGAACCATACGTACATCATGGGGTAGAAATACCACAGTTGGTTACGAAAAAAATGGTGCAGGCGAAGTATTTACTTCTACTGAAAGAAATTTTACACTCGAAAATATTTTAAATTATTCTAGAGACTTTGGTGAACATTTAATTAATGTAACAGCCTTATATAGTAGTCAAAGCCACGATTATGGAAGCGATGATTCTAGGGGAAGTCTTTTCCCAAATGTTGATATGAATTTTTCTTACAACTTAGACCAATCTGATCCAACAACAAGAAAAACATCATCTACTAATTATAAAGAAAACCATGTTTCCCAAATGGGTCGATTAAATTATTCATACGCAGGTAAGTATTTATTTACTTTAACAACTAGGAGAGATGGCTATTCAGGCTTTGGGTTAGATACAAAATATGGTGTATTTACAACTGCCGCCGTTGCATGGAATTTAGCAAAAGAATCATTCCTTAAACTACCATCAGCTTTTACGTTATTAAAATTAAGAGCATCTTATGGTAAAAATGGTAACGAAGCAGTTAGCTCGTATCAAACATTAACTACGCTTAAAAATAATGCATATGTAGTAGGTGGTGCAAACGACACTTTAAAGGTTGGCTACGTACCGCAAATTGCTGGAAATGCATTATTGGCGTGGGAAGCAACCAAGAAATTTACCGTTGGGTTAGATTTTGGATTATTTAATAATAGAATTTCTGGTACTGTAGAATATTACGCTTCACAAACTGGTGACCCAGGTTTATTGTTAAAAAAATTAGTATCGCCGGTTACAGGCTATACCAGTGTACTTGCTAACATTGGTAAAGTAGCCAACACCGGTTTTGAGCTCTCTTTAAATACTAAAAATATTGTAGGCAAAAAGTTTACTTGGAGTAGTAGCGTAGTACTTGCCTTTAACAACAACAAAATTATTGATTTGTACGGTGATGGCAAAGATGATATAGCTAATAAATGGTTTATTGGACAACCAATTAATGTAAACTACGACTTACTGTATGACGGTATTTATAAAAATGCAAAAGACAGTGCAGCTAGCACCATTAAATCGCCCAAACCTATATTAGGGTATGTAAGAATAAAGGATATAAATGGCAACGATACTATCAGAACCAGTGAAGACAGAGTGATTATTGGTCAAAGTGATCCTAAAATTACGTGGGGGTTTACCAATACGTTTACTTATAAGCAGTTCTCTTTGTCAATATTTATACATTCTGTAATTGGTGTTACCAAAGAAAATCCATTGCAACAGGATAATGTGGGTACCGATGTTGTTACAAATACTACACGTAAAGATTGGTGGAGCACTACGAATACAGAAGGTACACATTGGGCAAATAATGCATTGGCAAATATCAATCCTACTGGGGTAGCCGTGTATGAGAATGCAAACTTTATTCGGTTAAAAGATATTTCACTTGCCTATACAGTACCTAGTTCTATTCTAAAAAAATCGGGTATTACAAACTTAAAAGTGTACGCTTCAGGAAGAAACTTACTTACAATAACCAATTACAAGGGTTTAGATCCTGAATTAGGTGCCACCTATCAGCTTAGTGTGCCCTTACAACGAGAAATTACTTTTGGTATAAGTGTTGGATTATAAATAAAAAATTAAATAGTATTATATGTTTTCTTATAAAATTAAAATCATCTGCACATTATTATTACTTGTTGTTTTAACTAATGCTTGCCAAAAAGATTATTTAACTGAAAAACCACTTACTGGAATTTCTCCAGAAGCCATTTATATTTCAAAAGCAGGTTTTGAAGCAGGTTTGTATGGCTTGTACGATTTGTTTAGACTAGAAAGAGCAGGAATTGGTACAACAAATGGTGTGGCAGCTAACTACACAAACAATATGGTAATTACGCCTGCAATTATTGGGGTTGACAATGCCTATAGTAATTATCCGGCAGCAGGTCAGCCCGAATATATTTATAATACATTTGGATCTACACTAAACTCTGCTAGTACTGATTTAAACAGTTTATTTAGTTGGTTATATAGCAGCATTAATTCGGCTAATATAATTATTGACCGATCAAGCAGCCCTAGTATTGTTTGGACAGCTGCCGAAAAAATGCAGATTGTTAGTGAAGCGAAATTATTTAGGGCATTGGCTTACAGGCACCTAACCTATTTATTCGGTAATGTTCCCTTAAACTTAAACTCAACATCCAACGTCACAAAAAATGACTGGGACAGAACACCCGTTGCAGATATTAGAAAACAAATGGAGAAAGATTTGTTGGATGCAGAATCTGGTATGGCCGATTTACCACCTAGTGAGGGACGTTTCCCTAAAGGTGTTGCTACCCATTATTTAACAGAATTATATTTGGCAACTGGCGATAATCAAAAAGCAGCAGATAAAGCCAATGCATTAATTTCAAAAGGGACTTTTGCATTAAAAACTACCAGATTTGGTGTTAATGCTACTAAACCTGGTAGTGTATATTCTGATTTATTCTTAGATGGGAATGCAAATCGTACGCAAGGTAATACGGAGGTATTATTTGTATTTAAAAATACGTACCCTACCACTGCTTCTGGTTTTCAAAGCAATATTATGCGAAGGTGGTGGGTTAATAGATATGCCTCTATAAATATTGGGGGCGTAGTACCTATTGGTTATTCTGTAACCAATGGTGGAAGAGGTATTTCCCGTTTTGCACCAACCAAATACGCACTACTTAATTATGATCCAGCAGATGAAAGAGGTGGTGCTTATTCTTTTAGGTATTTCTGGGTTATGACAAGTGATGATAACCCTCTGCTTAAGTTCCCAAGTGGGGTTACAAAAGGAGATACCCTAACAGTAGAAAGAAATATTATAGGTACTGGTAGTTCTACTAGTTTGCAATTGCGCTATAGATATATACTTACAAATGCTGCAACATTACCTTCTGGTAAAAAAATAGGCGATACAATTAGAACTGCCTACATAACTTATGCTGCTGAACCAGCAACCGATTTTAACTGGGTAAGTACAAAAAAATGGGACTGGGCACCAAACGTATCAACCGACGTTCAACAAGGTTCAAATGCCAACGACCAAGTTTATTTACGTTTAGCAGATACCTATTTGCTTTTAGCTGAAGCTCAGTTTAATTTAGGCGATGCTGCTGGTGCAGCTACAACAATCAATATGCTCCGTAGGCGTGCAAAAGCACCTGCTATTACTGCTGCTCAGG
>JAYWCY010000264.1:0-6676 GCA_043780175.1 Chitinophagales bacterium | reverse complement strand
CGCCACCGTATTCATTAATAGACCCTAGCATTATACATGATGCTAATCCTTATAAATATGTTGAATATCACAAATGGCGCTTTAACAGTGAGTGGTATGTGCCATTAACCAAGGCAACAGGCACTGAAAGAAATAAGCAATTGATTTTAAAAGTGGGTGCGAAATTTGGTTTCTTAGGTAAATTTAATTCAGACCTAAACATATCGCCATTCGAGCGTTTTCAACTGGGCGATGCGGGATTAAGCAACCAATATGCTTTATTAGGTTACGATATTATTGCACAACGAGGTTATCCAGTGTACGAAACATCTGACCCAAAAATTAACCCTGATCAAAGTGGTGCTCGTCAATACTTTACCATGTTTAACAAATATGTGTTAGAATTGCGTTATCCATTAAGCCTTAACCCTAGCAGTACCATTTATGCGTTAGGTTTTTTTGAAGCTGCCAATGGGTATTATAGTATGAAGGAATACAATCCATTTCGCTTACGCCGATCAGTAGGTGTTGGTATGCGATTCTTCTTACCAATGTTTGGTTTGCTAGGATTTGATTATGGCATTGGTTTGGATAGAATTACAAATGGCGGTTCGTTAAAAGATGCCTCTCGATTTACATTTATGCTAGGTGTAGAACCTGAATAATTACATAAATAAATACCTATACGTATGAAAAAGTTATTGTTTATTGGATGTTTTGTAAGCTTGGTTTGTGTTACAGCAACAGCTCAGCGCTATGCAATTATTGATACCAAGTACATTTTAAGCAAATTGCCAGATTACACATCGGCTGATAAGAAACTACAAGTAATAGGCGAGCAATGGCAAAAAGAAATTGATACCAAGCAAGCTGAACTTGATAAAATGTATAAAAATTACGATGCCGAACAATTTATGCTCACTGATGAATTAAAGAAAAAACGTGAAACAGAATTGTTTAACAAAGAAAAAGAAGTACGTGACTTACAAAAAAAACGTTTTGGCTACGAAGGCGATTTATTTAAAGAACGACAA
Organism: Chitinophagales bacterium; assembly: GCA_043780175.1. Classification (GTDB taxonomy): domain Bacteria; phylum Bacteroidota; class Bacteroidia; order Chitinophagales; family Chitinophagaceae; genus Parasediminibacterium. The sequence continues at coordinate 5,663 of JAYWCY010000264.1, read as the reverse complement.
AAAATTGTAAAACCTATACAGGATAAGGTTTACAACGCTGTACAAAAAATTGCAGTAGCGCGAGGCTATGATTTTATACTTGATAAAAGTGAGGGAATTACTGTTATATTTGCCGACCCTAAATTGGATAAGAGCGATGATATTCTTAAAGAATTAGGTATTAAATTATAGAAACAAGCCTTTTTTAAACAACCAATCATACATTAACAACAATGACATTTACCGTAGCAAAAACTTAACTACAGGTAAATTGCATCTGACAATTAAAAACAAAAAAATAACTGATGAAAAAAGTTTTCGTATTGTGTGTGGCTTTTGCATTAAGCCTAACGTTTATTAGCAGTGCTAATGCACAACAAGGTAAAATAGGCATTTTTGATGAGCAAACTGTGTTAAGTCTATTTCCTGGTATTCAACAAAAATTGGATACTTTAATGGGTAAGTTTATTAATGATACCCTTAAACCTGACTACGATTATACGTATTCTCAGTTTTTAATTAAGGATAGTACGTTTAAGAAGGATTCTAGCAAATTATCACCACAAGTGCGTAAAGTAATGTCTGATGATATTAATGCTTTGAAATCTAAAATTGTAAACTGGCAGCAGTATCAAAATCAAGTTACCGAGCAAAAACAACAAGAAATTTTAGCACCGTACACACAAAAAATATATGATGCTTTAATTAAAATTATTCAAGAGCAGAAGTATACCTACGTTATGAAATCTGATGCATTTGTAATTCCACCGCCAATTGCCGATAATTTATCACTTAAAGTAGCAATTGCTTTAAAATTACCATTACCAAAGGAAGCGCAAGATGCTCTACGTAACGCAGGCATCCCAGTTACTAATGAAACTACACCAGCTAAACCAGCAAGTGCTAAACCAGGAACAGGAGTTAGAAAGAACTAAGAATTTCCTATACTTATAAATAACTTGAACCACCTCGCATTTGCCTGGTGGTTCTTTGTTTTAAGCAGTATGAGTTTAGTAGATTACCTATTTTTACAGTATGCAATATAAAGGACCAATTGGTGTGTTTGACAGTGGCTATGGTGGGCTTACCGTACTAAAAGAAATTGTAAAAACATTACCAGAATACAGCTATTTGTACCTAGGCGATAATGCTAGAGCACCCTATGGCCCAAGAAGTTTTGATACCGTGTATCAATATACATTAGAGTGTGTGAATTGGTTTTTTAAACAAGGATGCACCTTGGTAATTCTAGCATGTAACACGGCATCCGCAAAAGCATTACGTACCATTCAGCAACATGATTTACCCAAAATAGATTCCGAAAAACGAGTACTAGGTGTAATTAGACCCACAACAGAGGTTATTGGCAATTATTCTACTACTAATTGTGTAGGTATTTTAGGCACTACTGGCACGGTACAATCACAATCTTACCCTATAGAAATTGCTAAATTTTATCCCAAACTAAAAATATTTCAAGAAGCTTGCCCAATGTGGGTGCCTTTAGTAGAAAATAATGAATACGACAAAAAGGGTGCTGACTATTTTATAAAACAACATCTTGACCATTTGTTACATCAAAATACAGCTATAGATACTATTTTATTAGCATGCACACATTACCCATTATTATTAAATAAAATAAAGGAAAATGTGTCTAATAATATTACCATTGTTTCACAAGGCACTATTATAGCAAATAGCTTGAAAAATTACTTAGAAAGGCATCCTGCACTAGCCAGTACATGTGAGAAAAAAGGTATAATTAGGTTTTACACTACCGATGCAACCGAGGATTTTGATACGAAGGGTAGTATTTTTTTTGGTAGCAAAGTACAATCCATACATACAGATTTAAGCTAATAAAAAGGCCTATTTCTAAATTAGAAGTAGGCTTTTATAATCTTCAAATAATAAAATTAGTTGCCGCGTATAATGATTTGTCCACCGCCTTGCCCGCCAAAACCACCACCACCTTGGTTTTGAAACAATTCTCTTTGTAATTGTACATATTCCTGCTTTGTAATCCTCTTACCTTTTTTAGGCTCTTTTAGTTCTTTTGCATCTACGGTTTGTTTTACTTCTAATGCAGTATAAACAGTGGTACCATCATCAATATTTAATTCTAAAATAACACCAGGTAATTGCCCATAAGCATCTGGACCAACTGGTGCCAAAATGGTTTGTGCAAACCATGCAACTACTTCAATTTCTTTTGGTGCTGCTGGCTTAGCAGTATCTGCTGTAGGTGTAGAACCGTTGTTTCTATTAAAATTAAAATTTCTTTGCTGCCTTACAGGTTGCAATACTTTACGAGTGGCTTTACGACAATTAATGCCTAAAATTTGTTTTGTTTCAGCAGTGATTTTCCAAGGTGCTTTTTTAATTGTATCAATAATTAAAAAGTTTTTACCGCCAAGTTCTGTTGCTTGTGTTGAAAGACTAGTGGTAAAGTTTTTAAATAAATCACCATCCCCACTTCCCCCAAAATTAAAACGACGAAAGCCACCACCATCACCACCTGCAAAAGGTTCTGGTGCGTTTTCATCTGCCGATACTTTATACATAGAAATACTATCATTAAAGTACAACACATATTTACTAACGTTAAATTCTGGAGCAAAATTTCTAATCTGATCGTTATTTACCATTTTCCAGGTATTTACTTTTCGCTGATATATTACTGTACCTTCTTTTTGTTGTGCATGTATCATTTGTATTGCTGCAATAAAGGCAATAGAAAGTAATAGTTGTTTCATTTGTTACTGTAGGTTTAATGAGTTAAAAGTAAACAACTGTTTTTTTAGTAGTCGATATTAAAGGTTAACAGATATACAAATCGGTAAAGGGGAAATCTAAGGTGACAAAATTTAATTTATTACTGCCTAAACAGCTTTTCAGCATTGGCGGTAGTTATTGCAGCCATTGCTTCTACCGATATTTGTTTGGTATCTGCTAGTTTTTCTAAAATATAATGTAGGTAACTACTCTCGTTGCGCTTACCTCTAAATGGCACGGGCGATAGGTAAGGCGCGTCAGTTTCTAACACCAAAAAATCAGATGGTATTTTTTGTAACGCCTCTGGCAACCCAGCGTTTTTGTAGGTAATTACACCCCCGATACCAAGCATAAAATTCATGTCAGTAATTTGTTTGGCACTTTCGTAACTACCGCTAAAGCAATGAAAAATACCTGTAAGCCCCCTTGCAGCAAATGGCTTTACCATATCAATAGTTTCTTGCATAGCATTACGTGTATGTATAATAATGGGTATATCATAATCCAATGCCCATTGCATTTGCAGTTCAAAAGCTTCGCACTGTTGCGTTTCAAATGTTTTATCCCAATAAAAATCTAATCCAATTTCGCCAATAGCAACAAAAGGGCGACTTTTTAATTGCTGCTGCACGATAGCCAACTCGGCTTGATAATTCTCTTTTACATAACAAGGATGCAAACCCATCATTGCAAAACACTCATTGGGAAATTTAGTTTCTAATGCTAACATCGCATTTAAACTACTACTATCTATCGCTGGCAAATAAAATTTGGTTACGCCATTCTGTTTTGCGCGGCTAATTACTTCGTCAATATCATTTACAAATTCCTCTGAATACAAGTGGCAGTGCGTATCTACAATAATCATGGTGCAAATGTGAAATATTTTTTCCCTTAACACAATAAAAAATAATTACCGCATAGAAAATAAACTTAAGTAAGTACCCGTTTAAATAATCCATACAGTCAATAAAAAACAACAAGTAACAATAGACCTAATTAAGAAGATTCAAAAGAATAAACGTTTGTTTTCATAGGGTACGGATTAAACGGGCTAAGGTTTCTACCTCGGCCTTTTTTTATTGTTTTATTTCACGCAAAGAAACAAAGGAGGCAAAGAACGCCAAGACTATTAGTCACTTTTATGCATAAATCGACGACATCTGTGGGGAAACATTACTGAGGAATTACTTCGAAACGATAGCCTAGATTGGTAAAATCTTCAAGCACTTTGGGTAATGCATAAGCCATCCGTTCGTAGGCTTTTTCACTATCGTGAAATACCACAATACTGCCATTTTTTGCATTATTTTTCACATGCTTAAAGCACTTTTCTTTAGATAATTTGGTGTCAAAATCGCCACTGAGTACCGACCACATGATGATGTTAAAATGATCTGCAATTTGCAATTCTTTGGTAACAGGGTTTTCAAAAGAAAGCTCCCACCCACTCACTGTAAGCTCTTTTATTTGCGCTTTTGAAATACGACCGTATGGTGGTCTAAACAGGCTAGAATGAATGTTAGTGGCGGCAAATGATGTATCTTTTAAATACACATACGTACTAGTATCGGAACCTTTTAGATGGTGCGACGTATGATTACCTACCGCATGACCACCATCTAATATTTGCTGGTAAATGGCTTTATTATTTATTACATTTTTACCAATACAAAAGAATGTGGCTTTCGCATTGTATTGTTGTAGAGTGTTTAATACATATGGTGTAATGGTTGGGTGAGGGCCATCATCGAATGTGAGGTAGATGATTTTCTCGGTTGTGGCAATATCCCAAATAAGTGATGAGGGATAGTATGCTCTTAATAATTTAGGTGTGGTAACCAAATACATAAAATATCTGAACGGGGATTTGGAATGATTACAAAGATGATATTGATAACAAGCAATAATACTTGAAAAATCTATCAATCCACAAAATCATACCAAATCCTAATTCAGACAATGTTTTATTTCTTTTCAGCTACGGTAAGTTTTGTAAGATTAGCTATCGTTTCACGAATTTCTTTTACACTGTAAAAGCGGTATACTTCTGGCTCTTTCCCTTCTACTTTTTCAATAGAAGTTACTTGGTGGTATGGCCCTACAATATAGGCGTCTAAATTGTCGCTTACTTTCACAGCACTCATTGGCAAAATGAAGAAATTACGGTTAGCTGCGCTAATATTTTTACCAGCAACTAACTGCTCTAACGAATCGATTGATTGTTTTAACGACGCTTGTGTTACTACAGATTTACTAGTTTTTGCAGCACCATAAATTTGATAACTCCCCACAATGGTATCTTGCTTAGCATTAACCACATAGTAACCATTGGTTGGTATTTCTATGGCGGCTTTGCCATTGGTAGTTTCTATATTAACATTCGTTTTTTCTTTGTCGTTTAATACCAATGTTTTTTCATCGCTACCAGTGCCATCGTTGGCAGTAAAGGTTTTAGTGCTTTCGTTTACAGTGGCAGTGCCTTTGGCAAATACTAATATTTTTTTGGATGGTTTTGAACAAGCAACAGCCGATACAATAATGGCAAATGCAATAACTTTTTTCATGTGTGATGATGGTTTACAATAAAAAATCCCGATAAATTTATCGGGATTGAAAGTAAGAATTTATACTTGGTTTAGCTGTATTGTTGACAATTATTTTGCAGCTGCAAAACGCTCTGCAACTTTACTCCAATTAATCACGTTCCAAATAGCTGCTAAATAATCTGGACGTTTATTTTGATATTTTAAATAATAGGCATGTTCCCATACATCAACACCTAAAATTGGTGTACCTTTTACTTCTGCAACATCCATTAAGGGATTGTCTTGGTTTGGTGTAGAACTTACCTCTAATTTACCATCTTTTACAATTAACCAAGCCCAACCGCTACCAAAACGTGT
>JAYWCY010000263.1:0-9325 GCA_043780175.1 Chitinophagales bacterium | reverse complement strand
GTTGTAATACCATTACTGCTACCGCCGCCACCTAGGCCACTAATTGTAGCCATAGCGGCACCACCGCCTCTACCGCCACCAGCAGTACCAAGCGTCCCCAAAATATCCTGAACAGAAAATGCCTGACGATTAACATTATTTGCCTGACCAATAAAACTAATTTGTTGGTTACCATTAAAGCGGTTAAAATTTAAGCTGCTTTCGTAGCGGCCATTGTTGCCACCACCAGCCATCGCTTTACCAAACAAGCCCTTACGTCTATCTTTTTTTGTGGTAATATTAATGGTTTTAGTACGTGTCCCATCATCAAAGCCACTAAATGCACTTTGATCGCTTTGAGCATCGTACACTTGAATTTTGTCTACCATATCTGGCGGTAAATTTTTGGTAGCCATTTTAGGATCATCACCAAAAAAACGTTTGCCATCTACCAATACACGAGATACGGTTTCACCTTGTGCTTTTATCGTACCATCTTTTGCCACTTCTACACCTGGTAATTTCTTTAAAAGATCTTCTACTACTGCATTAGGCTTGGTTTTAAAGCTGCCAGCATTGTATTCAATCGTATCTTTTCTTATTGTAATAGGGCTGGTTTGTACAATTACTTCTTGTAAATCTTTCGATTGTACCTTCATATTTACATCACCCAAATCTACCACAGCATTGTCTTTGCTTAAAGTAATGGTTTTATTTATTGGACTATATCCTTGAAATGTAATTTGTACCAACATTTTACCAAAAGAAATATTCTTTAATTCAAATGTGCCATCAGGTTTTGCCAAGCCAAACACTTCCAGTGTAGAATCTTTATTGTCTAATACAGTAATAGATGCATCTTTTAAAGATTGCTTACCTACACTGTCAATTAATTTCCCCTTGATAGTACCGCTAGTTTGTGCCAAAGAAATAGTCGTGACTAGAAAACACGACAGAAAAAAATACAGTTGCTTCATAAATAAAAATATTAGTATGGTGCTACGAAAAACGCATTTTAATACGTTGAACAAAAGCTATTGCTTTGGCAAAGTTGTGTGATGGCTGGCTGTGATATAGTAAAAATCGGTGAGGTATTGGTTTTAATCGCTAATTCGCAGGATACCCCAAAATAAAAAGCCTTTCAGTAAATCACTTTACAGAAAGGCTTTGCAGTATTAAAATAATCTATATTTTTATTAACGCTCTAATTTAAAATTAGCATCTGTAGCTGGTCTTTTAGCAGCATTGGCAACTTTCCATCCCGTTCTATACATCCAATCTGCCATCTTTTTTAGCTTATCATAGTCAATATTGGCAGCATTATCCATAGGTGTATGATAATCTGGATGCAGTAATGTTGTGTACATGAGTGAAGGAATACCTAACCTAGCATAGGGCAAGTGATCGCTTCTAAAAAACCAACCTTCTGGGTGCGTAACTTTATCCCAAAGTGTATCTAACTTAAATTTGGGACCTTCCTTGTTAGCGGCTAAAGCCATATTTACCAAATCTAGCGATGTTCTATGCGGTGGTTGTACGCCAAGTAGTGCTGCACTATCAGGATTGTTTCTACCAATCATATCGCCATTAAGTATCGCTACAATGCTTTTAATAGGCACCGTTGGGTGCGATGAATAGTATCTAGAACCCAATAAACCCCTTTCTTCGGCACCTTGAATTACAAACAATACAGAACGCTTACTAGGGCTTTGCTTAAACGCTCTTGCGGCTGCAAAAATGGCGACATCTACACTTGCATTGTCATCTGCACCATAATAAATACTATCGTTATTAATGGCATTACGCACACCATGTGCATCTTGGTGACCACTATATAACAAATATTCTTTTGATAGTATAGGGTCTGTCCCTTTCAATTTTGCCACAATATTTACCGATGGATATTCTACATGTTCAATAATAAGATTGGCTTTAATGCTGGCGCCACTCATTTGTAAATCTTTTTTAGCTGATGCGTGTAACCAAAACACTGGTACGGTATTAGTTACATTCATGGCAGGACCGCCATCAATATCGTAAGAGCCTCTTTTAAAGTTTTCATTGGCATCATCCCAAGCACTTTCTGCAATATTATCTGCAATAAAAATAATAGCTGCTGCACCACGCCTTACCAATGGTAAGCCATATTTAACATAAATACTTCTACTGTAGCGCCAAGTAGGTAGCGACACATTTAAGTTAATACCAGCACCATTAGCCTCAATCGCTACTACTTTACCTTTTACATCGATTTTGTTGGTATCGATACTAACACCATTGCCTAAATACAGTATCGGTGCATCTAATTGTTTATTAGCCATTTGTGCAACCGCTACGTCTTTCCATAATAATAATGGCTTATTGTTAATAGCAATAGGCGATTGATCGGCAATTCTATTACGCCACATGGTAAAAAATTGCAGGTATGTACCATCATCCCCCGCTGGCTGCAAGCCAATGCTTCTAAACTTTTCCGCCACCCACATAGAGGCTTTTAGCTCATCTATTGTACCAGCAGACCGACCTCTAAAATGTGCATCAGCCATTGCATATAGGTCTGATTTTAAATCTTCCTTTTTAATCGCATTTAAAGCGGGTGGGTTTTGTGCAAATACTTGTGCAAATGCAATGCCTAAGCAGCATGTAAGCCATAACTGTTTCATAAGTAAGTATGTTTTGTTGTAGTAATAGTGTAAGATACTCGCTTTTAATAATTGCCCATACTTTGTGTAAGTAGTATTTGATAAATGGCAGTACGCTATGCTATTTTTTGCTATTGGTTATAAGTGTTCAATCTGCCTTAAATAATCATATTGCAAATCTTCGTGCAAGGCAGCAGTTAGTTTCTGTACCTTTTTTAATTGTATCAAGTATAGTTTGTGAATCACTGCATTCTTCTCTTTTGCCAAGCCCGAGGCTTTTAGTTGCGTGCAAAAATGTAGCAATACTTCTACCTCAGTTTGTTTGTTGCCGCTGTATTTGGTGTGCTTACCTGCTACACGTAATATTTTACGTAAACCCTTCTTGGCAAAATAAACATGGCTGGTATTTATTTCGGTAAATAGTTCGTCTATTTCGTCTTTAATACGTTGTACATAGCTGCCTTCATCATGTGCTTGAAATAACAAATAGCCTAGCAGTTCTTTATTATCTTTTTTGTATTTGGCTAGTCGCAAGCACAAGTCTTGCACCTCTTTTAAGTTGAGGTGCTGTAATTCTTGCTTTATGTCTTGTATGCTTGCTGCTTTCATTGTCTTTCTATCTCACTTCTAGGTTTTAACCACAGAGTAAAAGCGTTTTTCACAGAATTATTATGAGTTTTAAGTTGACTCTATTGTGCCTATGTGTCTATGTGATTACAACTTCATCCTCAACCACTCTTCTACTACCACTATACAATTCAAACTCTAATAATCTGCAATCAATAGTGCTATTATAAAATTCTATTCTGCGTTTAGATTTTAACCCAATTTTCTTGGCCAATTCTAAATTTCCAGTGAACACATACCCAAAATAGCCACCACATTGTTGCTTCATAAAATCGCCAATGCCTTTATAGGTCAGTTCAAGTTCATCTATCTCGCCTAATCTTTCGCCATATTCTGGGTTTACCATCATTATGCCTTTTGCATCTTGTGGTACTTTGGTCAATGTAAAATCGCATACTGAAAACTGTATTAAATTGGCTACACCTGCAGCCATTGCATTCTTCTGTGAGTTTTCTATGGCTTTCACGCTATAATCTGTGGCAATAATCTGCAAGCCTTCTACGGTTGTAATTTGCTGGCTTAGTAGATCTCTTTCTTGTTGGCAAACAGCTTCTTCGTAGCCTTGCAAGTGCATAAATGCGTAATTGGTTCTATACAAACCGGGCCGTCTATTGGTAGCTATTAAAGCGGCCTCAATAGCCAATGTACCAGAACCACACATTGGGTTGATGAATGGAGATTTCTTATCCCATTTGGTAGCGTAAATAGTAGCAGCTGCCAAAGCTTCTAACATTGGTGCCTGACCAGGAATTTTACGATAGCCATGCCTTGCCAATGAATCGCCTGAGGTATCAATAAACACTTCTGCATAGTCCTCTTTCCAAAATAAATTAATAACTGCACCAGTTAACTCTGCACCAGTTGAAGGTCTGATACCACGTTTTTCACGCAATCGATCTACAATGGCATCTTTTACACGCAGGTTGGCAAACATGCTGTTATTAATAGTTGGATTATTGACATTACTGGTTATAGAAAAATAACCATCTGCCTTTAAAATATCTTCCCAGGCAAAGTTTAGTAAATGGCGATAAATGGCATCGGTATGTTCTGCCTCAAACTGCTTAATGCTATACAATACCTGACTAGCACAACGCAAATTGAGGTTCAGTTTAATACAATCATTAATAGTTGCAAATAAACGAACACCTGTAACAAATGTTTCTTCAATGGAAAAGCCAAGGTCTGTTACCTCTTGTGCTAAATAACCAGACACCCTTTTGTGGCAGGTAATAATTACGGTAGACTTTTTAGTAAATACACTCATAGCGGCGTTAAAGGTAAAAGCTTAACAGGAGTTAGTTGAAGAAATTACACAAGTGCAGTTTTGATGGTCTACAATTTTACGCAGTTTTAGTACTACTTTTTATCAATTTGGGATAATAGCTCATACATGGTGAAAAAGTCAAACGCATGGTGCTTTTGATAACAATATGCTTAGAGACAGGTTTTTTACAACATATAATCAGATTAAAGTTATTAGAACCTTTTATATAATTCATTTTGGGCGTTCCTTATCTGCCAGTTATAAAGCATTAATGATTGTTCATTTTGTCGTGCCCATAACTTATAATTCTTTTTAGCTTCCAAAGCCCATCTTTCTTCTGCCAAACGTGAATAAATTTATAGCTGCCACTTAAGTGTTCTGTCTCGCCCTTATTTGTGTGGTAAATGCGATGCACACCGATTTCTACTGCACCAAAATCTCCAAGTTTATACACTTCCAATGTACTTTTAAGTAGTTCTCGTCTAATATGAGAATTTCTGTCACACATTTCTTTTATAGACTGCATTTCTTCTGCAAAAAAATGCAAGCCACCTAAATCGTGGTAAAATTCAAGGTCGTCTGCAATATATTTTTTGTATTCAATACTGTCGCAGTTATTAAAAGCATCAAACATTGCACTGTCTACCTTAAATATTTCTTTATAAACCTCCGTTTGTACTGCTATTACTGGCAAGGCTTTTTTTATTGTCTTTTTCACAGCCTTCTGTCCAATAGCCGTTGCAACAGCGAAAATTGACAAAAGCAATATGATTGAAATACTTTTTTGCATCTGTTTTTTATTGTTTGTTTGTAAATGTGAAGTCTGACTATCATTTAGACTAACATGTCATTTCGTTTTTGAGAGTCAAGTTGCTGCTAATGATAGATCAGTCGTTAACGTGTCAAACTTAGAGGTATTTATTCAAATTTTTTTTACTATTTTTCCCTACTGGTTCGTCTGTAAGTTGTCGCTCAAGTTCTATAAAGGCATTTGCTTTGTCTAAAAAATTTCGGCTTTGCAAAACTGTTGCCACCCATTCTTCAAACTCTACGAAAAAGTGTCTTAACTTGTATAGGTAAAATACTCAGCCAAAGATTTAAGTTCCCAATTTGAATTTTCGTTTTTAACTAACCGTAGTGGCTCTTTCCTAAGAAATTTATCGAATAAATAGGTATTTGAAAAAAAAGTCGTCTGTGCCTTCTTTTCTGCGTCTAACAATTTACCACACTTGAATAATGTAAAAGTCCACTCAAATAAAATATTGGATGACCAATATCCTCTGGAAAGTTTTTGTCAAACCAAGTAAAGTATTTTAGCCACCCTTTTTTAGTCTTTAATATTTATATACTGCGCTGGAATTATGTATCTTATTATTTGCACATCGTGATAAAATCCACCCCAATATTTCTTATCTGCTGCAAGTGCTTTTTTATATTTGCCAGTTTTTATTTTTACGCTTTCAATTTACTTTTCTGCCAGGGTTTACAAGTATCTGGTTACAATTTTAGCCAAATAGCGTTTATGAAAAATGGTCCTTGCTTTTCAAATATTGCTAAAGTGTAAATATCGGAAAAAGACTTACCAATTAGTTATAGAACTGCATACAATTTATACAAGGCAACAATCACTTTGTCAACTATTGTGTTGCAATAGATGACAAAGTGATTGCCGATAACCCAGAACGAGTCATAGATGCGCTCATAGTTTACCTTTGTTTTTTTTAATAATGTCGCTATTTTTTTTGAAATAAAAATTTACCGCAGTTTTCGCACCTTTGCTAGTAGCGCGTAGCTTACCACTCAAACCATGAGTGATGATGTTAACTTTACGATTTGCCATAACTTTTTGTTGGATATTTTGATTGGTGTTTGTTTTATACGCATTTATGATCACACTAAGTAATATTCCAGCACGGGTTTGCAAACATACTTTGCCTAGCGACCGACCTAAGGTTAGTGACGAATATGGCTTTTGCGAACACCCCAGAATGGGCTTTACTATTTAAGGTCAATTTATTATAATAAATATCGAAAAAATATCGTCTATTACCACAAAAAATATGCAATACAGCATTGTGCTGTATTGCATATTTTTTAACACAACAATTATATTATTAATTGACAAATACTGTTTTAGTGACTTGTAAGCCACTTGTGTTGCTTATAGATAATTGATAAACACCTTTTGCTAAATTATTGATATTGATACTATAACTGGCAGAGCCACCATTATGTTTGATATCATTTTTGTTCAGTAATTGGCCAAGTTGATTATATAGGTTAATGGTATAAACACCTTTATCAGTATTTTCCATTTGCAACAATATTTTATTATTTAAAATAGGGTTGTTTACTACATTTATGATGTTTTTCTCTTTTCCAATTCTCACATTCACCGTTTCAGTAAACTTTATATCGCCGCTGTTATCAATCACTTTTATACGATAATAATTATTACCATCTGCAGGTGACGCATCTAACCAATTATACATATTCGCATTTGTGGCTGTTACATTACCCACCTTTGTAAAGTTGATACCATTACTTGATTTTTCGATGTCGTAGCTATTAATATTGGTTTCGTTTAAAACAGTCCATTCTACTTGCACTCCAGCATTTTTTTGGTACGCTTTAATATTGGTAATAGTTACTGGCAAAGTGCCAACAGCTATCGAGAAATTATTGTTTGATATATCGAAGAAAATATTGTCATTAGCTTGCACTTTAATTCTTGCAGTGCTAGTTGCAGCCGGTAAATTGGGTAATGTAACCGCATGTGTACCATTGTTGGCTACAGCAGTAAGTAATGTATATGGGAATGTTTGACCACCATCTACAGACAATAAAATATCAACATTAGCACAACTTACAGGTGCAGCAGTCGTGTTATTAACGCTCCAAGTAATAGTTTGTACAGAGTTAGATGCATAACTACCTGCTAAGTTAGTCGTTTCTAAAAACGGACCAGAATTACCATCAACAGTGACAGTGACAGTACCCGTATTTATACCATTCACGTTATCCCTAACAGTAAACCGATGGGTAGTAACCACACCTACCGAGGGCAGTTTATCGCCTTTAGCATAATTGCTACCATCTAAAATGGCCGATAACCTTGGAAAATATCTGATAGCTGTTGCAATTGGTGCATAACTCCTAAAAAATGGTGGCTGAATGGTACTAGCAAATGTTGATGGTGCCGGCGTAATTACACCAACATTTGTACCTTCCCACGAGTAGCTTAATACATCGCTGGTATTGGCGTCTGTGGCTGCACCAGTTAGATAAAAAGGGGTTGATTTTGGAATAGTTTTATCGGTAGTAATGCTATTAATTACTGGTGGCGCATTGTTGGTAACACTAGAGGTTCCAACTGTTGGTATCGTTGCCATAAAAGTGACCGCCTGGCTGTAATTAGCAGCATGAAAATTTAAAATAGGCGCATAACCCGGATTTTCATAATCATCATTGCCACTTGCATCCGAGCAAGTATAACCGTAACTCATGATCGTTGTACCAGAACCTACTTCTACCGATGTAGAAGGCTGTCTTGTAGTACAAACTGGTATAGAACTATTAAAACTATGACTCATGCCAAATTGATGGCCCACCTCATGTGCTACTAATTGGTCATCAAATATTGCAGCAAAACTTCCATCACCTACACCACTTGCATCTTGTGCTTTAGAATTTGCATCGCCAACACTTGGCGATGCTGCCACACCACCACCTGATCCAGCTGCTGTTCCTAAAACAAACGCCAAATCATAGTTAGCAGTACCAATAACATTATCAACATTAGTTTGATTTTGTGTAAGCATTATTGTTTGATCGCTATTGGTATATGGCACACCTACTGCAGTGTATACCAAGTTTGTACCACTTACTAATGTAAAGGAAACCGAGAGTTCCGATTTATAAACAGCAATCATTCTATTTACGTAACCCACTAATGCAGCAAAAGCGTTATTTACGTTGCCTGCACCTTTTTGAGTTGTAAACTCTGCTGTTGCAGCCACTGCTAATTTATAAGTATGCAAAGTACCACCAGTAGTAGTTAAATTTTGTGTACCAAACGTGGTTTGGTCTGTACCAAAGGTGGTAACTGAGGCATTTAATTCAGTTTTTTTTTTCTCCTCTGTCCCACATTTACTGGCTACAGTTGGCTTGCCTGGGTGTGTAGCCTTACTACCAAAATAGCTTATAATAGCATCATCTTTAGATAATGGGTCTGCTTTTTGAAAATAAACCGCATCGCTATTTACACCCAACACCACTGCATCAAAACCATTGGCAGTAAAACTGATGGTTATTTTTGTGCCTTGATTACCCTTTTCGGTGCCTGTATAAGTTTTAATTTCAGGGTGTTGTGCAGCAATTTCTGCAGATAATATTTGCGTTTCTGTAACTTCAAACACTTTTACAATACCATTAGGCATTGGTACTTTTAAAACTAGTGGTGATTTACCTTTACCCTCAAGCGGGGCAGCAGACAAATAATGCTTTATAGCAGTTTCATTCAAATTATAAACTGTATAGCTTTTTAAGTTCTTCTCTAATTTGTATTTACCCTTTATCCCATTAGATTTTATGAAAAAGTCTTTTTGAGCTGATGCTGAAAAGGCAGTTGAAAGTAGCAATAAGGCCATCAATCCATAAAAAAAATTTGTGCGTAAATGTAGACTCATAATTTTGGTATTTAAATACGTTGGGGTGTAAAATAACACTTTCGGGTATCCTTAAAAGATTTATTTATTACTCGGAAGCTGTGTGCCTTCATTAATATTTTTTCTATCCAGATACATTTTTT